>JBDTJH010000202.1:0-17879 GCA_039935955.1 Gemmatimonadaceae bacterium | reverse complement strand
GGCGATCTCGCCGAGAGTGTGAATCGCAAGAGAGTGACCGTGCATCCGCCGCTCCACTTCGATTACTCACTCGATCGCGCAGGGCATCCCGAGAACATCTACTGCCGGAGCGACCACTACATGTACGCGCGCTACGGCATTCCAATCATCTTCTTCACCACGGGGTTGCACCAGGACTATCACCAGCTCACCGACGAGCCGGAGTACATCGACTACTCGCACATGCAGCGAATCGCGAGCTACGTGCACGACCTCGCGCTCGCGGTCGCGAACCTCGACCATCGCGTCGTCGTGGACAAGCCGAAACCCGATCCCATGGGGGTGTGCCGGCAGTAACTCTGTCGGCAATCGAACGTAGGTAAGTGCCGCGACCAACTTGGTCGCGGAGTGTTCGACATCGGCGTACACGTTCACGCCGCGTTCCGAGTATCGGGCCCGTGCGGCAGCACGATACTGTCGCCCAGCCCACCCGCGAGCTCGTCGAGATCACCGCCGTGGTACGCCTGCTCGCCGTGCTCCGCCACATCGATGCCCGCGATCTCATCGGCGAGCGAGATGCGCAAGCCGCCGAACGCCTTCACGACGCTGAGCAGAATCGCCGTTCCCGCCCCAGCGAGAACCATCGTCGCCAACACTGCGAGAAGTTGAATGGTGAGCTGACCGGGGTTACCCGCGAGCAGACCGTCGCCGCCGCCTGCGTTCACGCTCTTCGTGGCAAAGACACCGGTGAGCAGCGCGCCGACGATGCCGGCGACACCATGACACGCGAAGACGTCGAGCGCATCGTCGAGCTGCGTGCGCGCGCGCAGCTGCATCGCGAAGAAGCTCGCCGTCGCCGCGATCACGCCGATCGCGATCGCCGCTGGCGGCGTCACGTAACCCGCCGCGGGAGTGATCGCCACGAGCCCGACCACCGCACCCGTCGCCGCGCCGACCGCCGTGCAATGCCGGTTGCGCAGCCGATCGAGCACCATCCACATCGTGAGCGCCGCTGCCGCCGCTGTGTGCGTCGTCACGAACGCGTTCGCCGCCACGCCATTCGCCGCGAGCGCCGAGCCGGCGTTGAAGCCGAACCATCCGAACCAGAGCAGCCCCGCACCGAGCACCGTGAACGGAACGTTGTGCGGCACGAGCGGCGCCCGACCGAAGTCGCGCCGCTTGCCGAGCATCAGCGCCGCGACGAGCGCCGAGATACCCGCGCTGATGTGCACGACGGTTCCACCCGCGAAGTCGAGCGCGCCGAGCGTGTGCAGCCAGCCGCCATTGCCCCACACCCAGTGCGCGAGCGGATCGTAGATGAGGGTGCTCCAGAGCACCGCGAACAGCAGATACGCGCTGAACTTCATCCGCTCGACCACCGCACCTGACACGAGCGCGATCGTGATCGCTGCGAACATCATTTGAAACGCCGCGAAGGCGAGATGCGGAATCGTCGCCGCATATGTCGGATTCGCGGCGGCGCCCACTACGCGCAAACCCGCCCACGAGAATCCGCCCAGGAGATTGGAGCCGGGCGAGAACGCGAGCGAATAGCCGATCACAACCCACTGCACGCTGATCACGCCCAGCGCGGCCACGCTCATCATGAGCGTGTTCAGTGAGCTTTTCCGCCGGACCAATCCGCCGTAGAAGAAGGCAAGTCCGGGAACCATGAGCATCACGAGCGCCGCGGAGATCAGCACCCATGCAGTGTCACCCGCAGAAATCTCGACGACGGTGCTCACGTTCATGTGACCACCGCCGTCGTGTCGGCCTGCTGCGCCTTCCGCTGTACTTCGTTCGCCGTGACCGGCGTCAGCGCGTCATTGTCGGTCTCGCCGGTGCGGATGCGCACCACGCGGTCGAGCGGCTGCACGAAGATCTTCCCGTCGCCGACCTCGCCTGTGCGCGCCGCCTCGACGATCGCACGAATCGTCGCCTCCACGTATGGCTCCGAGCACGCCATCTCGACCTTCACCTTCTCGCGAAACTCGAGCACCACCGACGATCCTCGATAGGTCTCGACGATCTCGCGCTCGCCTCCGTGTCCGCTGACGCGACTCAGCGTGATTCCCGTAACGCCCGCGCGGAAGAGCGCCTCCTTGACCGCCGCGAGGCGCTCGGGACGGATGACGCAGCTAATGAGCTTCATGGGTCCCCTGGCATGAACGAAAAGCGCCCCGGATGGGCCGGGGCGGCGATGGTTTTCCCAGTGTACGGACCCCCCGAAAACGTGTCAAGAGAATCGGCCGCGAACGAAAAATCACGATGCGTTTTACCTAGCCAGTTGGCCAACCATGCACGTGGCTGGAGTGCCCGAAATGCGAGCGGCCGCGTCGCCATCGGCGAGCTGCGCGACGGACGCATCCTCATCGCCGTCACCTGCTTCAACGCACTCGGCGATGCGGCCGCAAAGTTTCCTTTCGGGCTCACCGTTCCCGAGATGTCCGCGCTCATGGGCGTCCTCGGCTGCCGTCGCGCGGTGTCGCGTGATGGCGGGATCTCGGGGCAGCTCGCGATTCGCGAATCTGCGGGGACGTTCCGAACGTGAACCGCGTGGCGCTTCGTCCCCCTCGGAATCGTGGTTCTCGCCCGTCCGGCCGCTTCCACCGCGCACTGACGCCTTGCTTATAGAGGGGCTCTTGCAGCACCCGGTCGTTCAGCACAGATATGTGCATCCTCCTGTGGAGCATTCAAATGCGTCGCCGTCTCGAGATTTTCGGAGCGCTCGGAGCGCTCGTGCTCCTCGCTGCGCCGATTTCGGCCCAGGGCATCCTCGGCAAGATCAAGGATCGCGCGCGCACCGAGGTCGATCGCAAGGAGGACGCTGCGATCGAAGCCGTGGTGAAGTCAGTCTCCTGCGCGATCACGGACAAGGCGTGCATCAAGAAGGCGCACGATGCGGGCGAACCGGTGAAGGTCACCGACAAAAACGGAAAGCCCGTGTCGAGTACCGATTCGGCGGCCGCGATCAGCGCGGCAGTGGCACAGGCGGCGTCGATCTCCGCCGACGATACCCCCGCTGGCGGAGCGCCGGGCGGCTATCCGGGCATCGCGCCGACGAATTCACCCGCTGCATCCGGCGGAGCGGCGGGCGCGGGCGCGTGGCTCAATTACGATTTCATTCCCGGAAATCGCACGATGTTCTACGAAGATTTCAGCGGCGAAGAGGTCGGTGATTTTCCTGCGCGCATGAAGCTGAGCAACGGCAACGTCGAGGTGGCGAACGTCAAGGGACAGAAAATGCTTCGCGCCGCAGAGACGGCGCTCGTGTACATCGTGTTCACCGAAAAGCTCCCCGACCGCTTCACGATCGAGCTGAACATGCATACCCCGACGGTCGCGTACCCGATGGCCATCTACACATCGGGCGGCAATCAGAATCGCATGGGATGCTATCCAAATGAGGCGTTCGTGCACGCCGAGGCGACGTCGGAGTCGAAGGCACCGGGGAACAATACGACCGGCTTCTTCAATTGCCGCTTCACGGTCGACACGCGCTACGTGCGCGGATACATCGACAGCACGCGCACCGCGAACGCGCCGGGAGTGACCTTCGTGCGCACCGACACGCTGTTCATCCAGCTGCCCGGCGGCACGAAGAACGACCCCACGCTCGTAGCCAGCATCCGAATAGCCGAGGGTGGGAAGAAGCTCTACGACCTGATCTCGACGAAGGGGCGCGCGTCGACGCAGGGCATTCTCTTCGACGAGGGGAGCGACCACATCCGCGGCGAGTCCACTCCAACCCTCGCCGAGATCGCCGACATGCTCAAGACGCATGCGCCGCTCAGCCTGACCATCGAGGGGCACACCGACAACGTCGGCACGCCGGCGGCCAACAAGGCGCTCTCGGAGAAGCGTGCGCTCGCCGTAAAGGCATATCTCGTCAGCAAATACGGAATTGCGTCGACGCGGATGAAGACCGTCGGCTACGGCTCGACGAAGCCGGTGTCACCGAATACGACTCCCGAGGGGCGCCAGAACAATCGCCGCGTCGAGCTGGTCAAGCTCTAATCTTTCCGTGCGCCCAATCACGGCGCGCAGCGGGGAATCTTTGCTGGAAAAGTCGGTCGGGATCCAGTAGATTCACATGCACAAGCCAGAACGAACGTATGTGCCGTAGTGCCCGCGACTGAGCAACCCAGCGCGGGCGCTCGACGTTTTGGCGAACCCCCGGCCTATTCCAGGAGTAGCGTCATGCCCGCGACCGGACTGAACCCGCGCAAAGCTGCCATTCAGGACATCGCTTCCCGCACCGTGCGAGATACGAACGGGGGTAATGGCAACGGAAATGGCAACGGTCAGCATCCGACGTCGGAGTACTTCGGCATCAATACCTTCGGCGCCCGCCAGATGCGCGCGCGGCTGCCGAAGGAAGTGTACGCGAAGCTCGTAGGCGCCATCCGTCAGGGGAAGAAGCTCGACGCCGAGATCGCGCCGACCGTGGCGCAGGTCATCAAGGAGTGGGCGATTTCCCGCGGCGTCACGCACTTCACGCACTGGTTCCAGCCGCAGACCGGGCTCACCGCCGAGAAGCACGACGCGT
Source organism: Gemmatimonadaceae bacterium (assembly GCA_039935955.1). GTDB lineage: Bacteria > Gemmatimonadota > Gemmatimonadetes > Gemmatimonadales > Gemmatimonadaceae > FEN-1250. The sequence continues at coordinate 13,351 of JBDTJH010000202.1, read as the reverse complement.
TTCTCTCGTTCGACGACAAGCAGCAGCCGATGGAGTCGTTCTCCGGTGCGCAGCTCATCCAGAGCGAGCCCGATGCATCGAGCTTCCCGTCCGGCGGCCTTCGCGCGACGTGGGAAGCGCGCGGCTATACCGCATGGAACCCGGCATCGCCCGTGTTCATCGTCGAGTCGGGAAGCACGCGCACGCTCTGCATTCCGTCCGTCTTCATCGGCTACAACGGCGAAGCGCTCGACGAGATGACGCCGCTGCTCCGAAGCTCGGATGCGCTCTCCGAGAAGTCGATCGAGATGCTCGAGCTCCTCGGCGAGAAGAACGTGCTGCGCGTGTACACGACGCTCGGACCGGAGCAGGAATATTTCCTGATCGACCGCAATCACTTCGCGCTGCGCCCCGATCTCGTCATGTCGGGTCGCACCCTGATCGGCGCTCCGCCGCCGCGCGGGCAGCAGCTCGAGGATCACTACTTCGGCGGCATCCCCGAGCGTGTGCAGGCGTGCATCGCGGAAGTCGAGCACGAGCTCTACAAGCTCGGCGTGCCGATCGTCACGCGGCACAATGAGGTCGCGCCGAGCCAGTTCGAGATGGCGCCGATGTTCGAAGAGACGGATCTCAGCGTCGACCACAACCAGCTCGTGATGTCGGTGCTGCGCCGCGTCGCGCTGCGCCACGGGCTTCAGGCGCTGCTGCACGAGAAGCCCTTCGCCGGCATCAACGGATCGGGGAAGCACTGCAACTGGTCGATGGCGATCACGTCTGACGACTCGTCGATCGATGGTACGAACCTTCTCAAGCCGGGGAAGACGCCGCACCAGAACATTCGCTTCCTCATGTTTCTCGCGGCCGTGCTCAAGGGTGTCCACAAGCACGCCGGACTCCTGCGCGCCGGCATCGGTACGTCGGGAAACGAACATCGCCTCGGCGCGAACGAAGCACCTCCCGCGATCATCTCCGTGTTCATGGGCGCGATGCTGACGCGCGTGATCGAGGATATCGCCGCGGGGAAGACATCGCCGAGCGACGCGAAGCAGGCGATGATCAAGCTCGGCGTGGCGAGGCTGCCGGAAGTCGAGAAGGACAACACGGATCGCAACCGCACGTCGCCGTTCGCGTTCACGGGCGCGAAGTTCGAGTTCCGCGCGGTCGGCTCGTCGCAGTCGATCGCCTTCCCGGTGATGCTCGTCAATGCCTGCGTCGCCGAGGCGCTCGGCGAGCTCACGGCAACGCTGCGTGACACGATGAAGAAGACCAAGTCGGTGGACGACGCGGTACTCAAGGTCGTGCGCGAGGCGTTCAAGGAAGCCGCACACGTTCGCTTCGAAGGGAACAACTACTCGAACGAATGGGTGCTGGAGGCCGAGGAGCGCGGGCTGCTCAACCTCCGTCGCACTCCGGAAGCGCTCGCACAGCTGTTGACGAAGAATTCGCGCACGGTCCTCACGAAGCTCGGCATTCTCAGCAAGCCGGAGATCGAGTCGCGCTATCACATTCGGCTCGAGCGCTACGTGAAGGACATGCTCATCGAGATGCACACGCTCGAGGAGATGGTCGACACGATGGTTCTGCCGGCCGCGTTCACCTACTCGGCGCTGCTCACCGAGTCCGCTGCGAACGCGAAGGCGGCGGGGATCAAGATCATCCCGCAGGTCGACGCGGCGAACGATCTCGGCACGTTGATCGCTGCGCTGCAGGAACGCCGCGCTGCGCTCGGGAAGGTGACGGCGAAGGCCGAGGGGATGCACGAGACGCTCGAGGCGCAGTCAAAGCTGCTGACGTCCAGCGGCGCGGAGCGGATGGCGAATGTACGCGAGAGCTGCGATGCGCTGGAGTTGACGGTGAGCGACGACATGTGGCCGCTGCCGAAGTACCGCGAGATGCTCTTTCCGTTGTAGCAATCAATCGGAGAATCGAGCGGCGACACACCGATGGTGTAACAGCTCTCGCGATTCCTGCACACTGACACCCAAGAGGTCGACGCATTTATTGCGTCGGCCTCTCCTTTTGCACCTTAAGTCGTCTCATGGATGAGGGAGCTCGGAAGCGCCGGCCGGCGACTCGGAACCTTCGCCACGAACCAGCACTACTGTTGATCATGGTTTCCACTTGACGATTTTCGTGCTCGCATTTCTCGGCGGGGTGCTCACGATCCTGAGCCCGTGTATCCTGCCGATCATCCCGCTCGTGTTCGCGCGCAGTGAGCGCAGCTTCGCGCGGGAGATCGTGCCGATGCTCGCGGGCCTTGCGGTCGCGTTCACGGCTGCCGCGCTCATTGCGACGGCTACCGCGCGCTGGCTCGTCGTCGCAAATGTGGTCGGCCGCGACATTGCGCTCGTTCTGTTCGCGATCGTTGGAATCACGCTGCTCTCGACACGGGCGGCGGAATGGGTCGCGCGGCCTGTGACGCGGGCCGGCGCGGCGATGCTAAGAGGTCCTGCCAGCGGCGTCGCGGCGACTCCGCTGCGAAACGTCTTCGTCGGCGTGGCAATCGGACTATTGTGGGCACCGTGCGCCGGCCCGATCCTCGGGGTACTCATCGCGGCGGCGGCAGTGACCGCCGCACCGCACGCCGCCATTCTCTTTCTCACCTTTGCGCTCGGAGCCGCCGTGTCTCTCGCCGCTGTAATCTCGCTCGGTAGCCGGTTGATCGCGCGAGTGAAGCGCGCGGGCGCCACCGAAACCGCCGTTCGGCGCGTACTAGGCGTCGCGACGCTCGTCACCGTCGTCGCTATCTTCTTCGGCTTCGATCAGACGCTGTTCGGGAAGGGCGGTCTCGTGAAGACCGCGAGCGCCGAGGAACATCTCGTCGCACGGCTGACGCCGGAGAAGGTGCAGCCGCATCCGCCGGGGATGTCGCTCGATGAGTTCGCGGCGGAAGAGGATGCGATCGCCGCGGCGATCCATCTCGACAAGCTCGATGGCGATCTGCCCGGCTTCGACGGCGGCGATGAGTGGATCAACTCAAGCGCGCTCTCACCGAAGTCGCTCAAGGGAAAGGTGGTGCTCGTCGAGTTCTGGACGTTCATGTGCTACAACTGCCTCAACGCGCTGCCGCACGTGAAGGAGCTCTACGCCAAGTACAAGAACCGCGGCTTCGTCGTCGTCGGCGTGCACACGCCGGAGCTGGGGCCGGAGCGCGTGTCGTCGAACGTGCGCGACGCGGTGAAGCGGCTCGGCATCGAGTATCCCGTCGTGATCGACAATGAGAGCCGCATCTGGAACAACTACCACAACCAGTACTGGCCCGCGTCGTACTTCGCGGATGCGACGGGCAAGATGCGCTTCTACAACTTCGGCGAGGGGCGCTACGATGAGCAGGACAAGGTCGTCGCGAAGTTGCTCGCCGAGCGCGATGCGGCGGCGGGAGTCGAGGCGAACAGGTCTGCGGCCGCGAGCGACACGAACGCCTTCGCGTCACACCGCGACGCAACCTCGCGTATGCCTCGAACCCCTCGCTGAGCGCCGCGAGGCAGCCCGAACAGCTATCGGTCGCAGTTATCCATTTTTGTCCGTCCCAGCCGTCGCGAACGCTTTCTCGTAGCACAGACACGCAGCCTCTTGCCCCGCGTACATCCCGTACCCCGGAATGCGCACGTAGCCGAGCTTCTCGTAAAGCGCGATCGCCGCATGCTGCAGCGGGCGAGTCTCGAGCCGCACCGCGGTGTAACCGCTGTTGCTCGCCTCGCGCTCGAGCAGTTTCAGCATCCTCTTCGAGTAGCCGCGGCCGCGATGCGCGGCCACCACGAACATTCGCTTGATCTCGGCGATCCCCGGCTCGAGCGGACGAAAGGCCCCGCACACCACAGCTTCGCCATCCACCCGTCCGACATAAAATCCGCTGCCGGGCACGAGCACATCCTCCGGCTTGAAGTGACCGTGGCCATCGATCCGGTGATCGTAAATCGCCGTGATCTCCGCCGTCATCGCGCTGATGAGCGCGGCGGCTTCCGGCTCGCGGGGATCAATGCGCGACATCTCGAGGGCGGGCGTGTCGTGTGACATTGGCGGCAGATCCGTGCGGAAGGGTACGAACGCCGAAATATCGCTCTCCGGCGGCGCGCTTCAACTCAAAGTAGATTCCACGACATGACCGTACCTCCAGCGAGCGCCACGCCCACGGGCGCACCAACGAAATGTCCGAGTTGCGGAGAGCTCTCCAGCGGACACTTCTGCGCGAACTGCGGCTCGCCGATGGCGGGCGCGCGCTGCGCCGCCTGCGCGACGATCCTCACTCCCGGCGCCAAGTTCTGCCATCGCTGCGGCAACGCGGCGGGCGCAACCGGATCGCATCGCGCCGACGCGAGCGCATCGACACTCCCGTGGGCGATAGCCGGCATCGCGATCGTCGCACTCGTCGCCCTGCTCGCCGGCCAGCGATTTCGCTCGACGCCGCCCGTCGATGCGGCGCAGGATCAGGCCCAGGCGCAGGGCGCTCCACAGGGTGAAGATGCCCGTGGCGGCGGCGCCCCTCCCGATGCCAACACGCCCGGCATCCGCGCGCCCGACATCTCGAGCATGTCGCCTCGCGAGCGCGCCGACCGCCTCTTCGATCGCATCATGCGCCTCGACACCGAGGGAAAGAAGGACAGCGTACAGTTCTTCTCGCCGATGGCGATCTCCGCCTACCAGATGATCCCCGACCCCGACGCGGACACGCGCTTCGACATGGGTCGGATCGCCTACGTCGCCGGCGCCATCCCCGCCGCCAAGATCGAAGCGGACAGCATCCTCGCCGCGCATCCGACGCACCTGCTCGGCCTCGTCCTCGCGATGCAGGTCGCGCGCGCGAGCGGCGACAAGGCCGGTGCATCGGAGTATCTCGCAAAGCTGCGCGCCGCACAGAAGTCGGAGCTCGCGAAGAAGCTCCCGGAATACGATCGCCACAAAGCCGACATTCAAGACGCGCTCGCGAGCAAATAGCGCCGCGCGCACGACACCCTGACCAGACACATGCCGATCAAGACGATTCACGTCGCCCACAGCCCCGACTCTGACGACGCCTTCATGTTCTACGCGCTCGCCGAGGGGAAGATCGATACCGGCGATCTGCGCTACGTGCACGAGCTGCAGGACATCGAGTCGCTCAACCAGCGCGCGCTCAAGGCCGAGCTCGAAGTCACCGCGGTCTCGATTCACGCCTACGCGTATCTCACCGAGCGCTACGCACTGCTGCCGCACGGCTCCTCGATGGGTGATCGCTACGGGCCCCGTCTCGTCGCGCGCACGCCAATGACGAAGGCCGATGTGCGCGGCAAACGCGTCGCGATCCCCGGCCCTCTCACCACCGCATATCTCGCGATGCAGCTCTACGAGCCGGATTTCGAAGCGGTGATGACGCCGTTCGATCAAATCGAGGACGCCGTCGTGAATGGCGACGTCGATGCCGGCCTCCTCATCCACGAGGGCCAGCTCACCTTCGGTGATCGCGGGCTGCACCTCATCGCCGACATGGGCGAGTGGTGGTTTCAGGAAACCGGTCTGCCCCTCCCGCTCGGCGGCAACGTCGTGCGAAAAGACCTCGGCGTCGATCTCATTCGCACGGTGTCGCGTCATCTGCGCGCGAGTATCGCGTACGGGCTCGAGCACCGCGTCAAAGCACTCGACCACGCGATGCAGTTTTCGCGTGGCCTCGACCGCGGGAAGGCCGACACCTTCGTCGGCATGTACGTGAACGACTGGACGCTCGACTATGGCGATCGCGGGCGGGCCGCAGTGCGCGCACTACTCGAGCGAGGCGTTGAGCGCGGACTGATCGACAGACCGGTGAAGATCGAATTCGTGGAAGATTAATTGTCGCTAATGATTGCGGGGTTACAGGCTAACAAAAGTGGTCGTCCTCATAGGCGACCGTGCGCACTCCCGGCCGTCGTGCGGATGTCTCCCACCGTGGTTCGAATTGCTGAGGAATATGCGGCCCCGCTCGACGACTGTTAGCGGTGCCGATGCTGCGCTGTCACCAGTGCGGCCGGAGGCCGCGCTCATGAGCCCCGAGCAGAGCGCACGCGAAGCACGCGCGCTCGCCGAGATCGTCCAGCGCATCAACCAATCGCTCGAGCTGGACCGCGTCTTTGCGCTCATCGTCCGACACGCCGCCGAGCTCCTGCACGCGCGCGGCGCACGACTCGGCCTCGTCGAGGATGGCTCGATGGTGATCGCCGCCACACACGGCGATCCGGGCGATCTCGCGGTCTCAGCCAGCGAAGCGTTCGGCAGCCTCGCCTCGTCCGGCGAGCATCCGCTGTGGGAGCGACGGCGCGAGACGCCCGAAGCCAGCAACATCGTCGCCGTTCCCTGCCTCGCGAACGGACTCGTCATCGGCGCGATCAGCGTCTTCGATGTCCCCGAGCGCCGCTTCGACTCGCACGACGAGGAGATGCTGCTCGCCCTCGCCAATCACGCCGCAATCGCGATCGACAACGCGCGCCTCTATCGACAGTCGGTGCGCGCGATGGAGCACGCGAGCATCCTCGCCAGCTCCGCGCGCAGTCTCGCGATGCACCTCACTCCCGGCGAGATCTACGCTGACATCGAACGCATCGCGAGCACGGCGCTCGACGCCGATGGTGTCGCGCTCTATCAGGCCGCATCCATGGGCGGCGCTGTGACGGTCGCACTGTCCTCCGGCGTGGTGAAGGAGATCGCGCAGCTCGCGTTCGTCGATTTCTGGAACGGAACACGCGGCGATGCCTTTCGATCGGGACTTCCGCTGTTCATGCGCGACGTGGAAGTGGTGAAGGACAAGCCCCTGCTCGCACTGGCCCTGGACGCGGGCGTCCGCTCCATGGCCTGCATCCCGCTCGGCGTCGAAGGGCGTCTGCAGGGACTTCTGGTGCTGCGTTATTGCACGAAGCAGGTGTTCGATGCCGACCAGTGCACCCTCCTCGTCGACTTCGGCGGACACTGCGCGCTCGCCCTCCGCAACGCGCTTCTCCTCGAGCGCGTCGAGCAGCGCGCCCAGCGGCTCGCCGCCGTCGCGAAGGTGCAGCAGGCGATCTCCGCCGCGGTGTCGCTCCCGGATGTCTACGCCGAGAGCTACCGCGCGGTCGCGTCCATCGTTGACGCACCGTGCTTCGTCCTCATGCGCCACGATTCGCATCGCGATGTGCTCGTCCTGGAATACGTCGTGCGAAACGGCGTTCAGGGAACTCTCGACGGCTCGACGTGCATCGCGCTCGCGCCCGGCTCCCTTCCCGACGTGAGCCTCGTGAGCGCCTTTCGCACCGGCGAGCCGAACGTCTCGGCGATCTCGGACGCACACGACTCTACGCCGACGCTGCATCCGGGCATGGCTGTCGTCCTCAGCGCGCCGATCGTGAACGGCGAGCAGGTACTCGGCGTGCTGCAGGCGCAGTCGCATCGTCCGGATGCGTACGACAAGGAAGCGGTCGACCTCGTGATGCTGATCGCGCGGCAGGCGGGCACCGCGATCGCGCGCGCGCAGGCGACGGCGGCGGAACGCGCCGCGAATGAACGCGCTCGTGCGCTCGCTGTTGCTCTCGAGGCGATGGATCAGCCCGTGCTCATCCGCTCGCGCGACGAGATCGTGCTCTACGCCAACGGCGCCGCTCTCAACGAATACGGCTACACGCGCGAAGAGCTCATCGGTCTTCCGTCGCACGTGCTCACCGTGCTGCCGACCGTGCGTGCGCACGACCACACGCGCGAGGCTTCGCGCGAGGATCTCGCGGCGTCGGGCTCGTGGTCCGGCGAGCTCCTCCTCCAGCGCAAGAACGGCTCGGAGTTTCCGGCCTGGTTGAGCATCAACAACATCGTGAACGACGAAGGCGAGATCACCGCCAGCGTCATCAGCACGCGCGACCTCACCGAGGAGCGCCGCGTCGCCGAGCAGCTGCGGCAGTCGGAAAAGCTGGTGGCGCTGGGAGAGCTCGTGGCAGGTGTCGCGCACGAGGTGAACAATCCCCTCACCGGCATCTCCGCCTTCGCGCAGCTGCTCCAGGAAGAGCGTCTTACTCCCGATCAGCTCGAGGCCGCGCAGATGATCAAGCGCGAGGCCGACCGCGCGGTCTCCGTCATTCGCGACCTGCTCACCTTCGCGAGAAAGACCGGGCCGCGCAGCGTTCCCATCGACATGAATCCGCTCATCGAGCAGACGATGCGGCTGCGCACGTACGGACTCCGCACTGCGGGGATCGAGATGCGGCAGGAGCTCGCGCCGTCGCTCCCGCGCGTGCATGGCGACGATCGTCAGCTGCAGCAGGTGCTCCTCAACCTCGTCGTCAACGCCGAGCACGCGCTGGCGAACCGCGCTAAGAAGATCATCACGCTGCGAACCAGTGTCGCGGCGGGACGCGTGATCGTCGAAGTGTCAGATACTGGTCAAGGCATGTCTGTCGAAGTGCAGAAGCGTATATTCGAGCCGTTCTTCACGACGAAGCCCGAGGGCTCGGGCACCGGACTCGGCCTGAGTGTCAGCTTCGGCATCGTGCAAACGCACGGCGGCACGCTCACAGTGCACAGCGCGCCGGGCGCCGGTGCGACGTTCCGCCTCACGCTGCCCGTAGACGAGACACCCGAATGACGCTCAAACTCATGTCCAACGAAGGAGCCGCGGTCAAACCCCCCGAGGTTTCCGAGACATCCACGCTCACCCCCGTGCTCGTCGTCGACGACGAGGCGGCGATTCGCACGGCACTCTCGCGCTTCCTCAGGATGCGCGGCTTCCATGCAGTGCCCGTCGCCTCGGGCGCGGCCGCGCTCGAGGCGATGCAGCACACGCACTTCGAGGCGATGGTCTGCGACGTGCGCATGCCCGGGATGACTGGACTCGAGCTGATCACTCCCGCGCTCGCGAAGGAGCCCGAGCTCGCGATCGTGATGCTGTCCGCCGTCAACGACGCGGTCACCGCGAGCACGGCGCTCGCGCGCGGCGCCGCGAATTATCTCGTCAAGCCGATCGAGCTCGCCGATCTGCATCGCGCGGTCGTCGAAGCGCTCGCGAAGCGCGCTCGCTCGATCGAGCAGCGCCGCGCTGATCAGGCCGCGCTCGCGGACGCCGCGCGCAAGCTCGAGGCGATGGAGCGCGACCGCTCCTCGCTCGAGCTGCTCACCGTCGACGTCGCGCACTCCGTCATCAGCGCGATGGAGACGAAGAGCCTCTTCATGAAAGGGCACTCCGAACGCGTCGCGTCGCTCTCGATGGCCGTCGCCGGGCACATGGGGCTCGACGGGGCGACCATCGAAGCCGTCCGCATCGCGGGACTGCTGCACGACGTCGGCACCGCCGGCGTCAGCGAGATCGTGCTCGCAAAGGCCGGCGAGCTCACCGTCGAGGAGATGTCGCACGTTCGCGAGCACGTTCGGATCGGGATGCAGATTCTCTCCCCCCTCCGCTACCTCGGCCGCGTGCTCGACTACGTGTGTGACCATCACGAGCACTTTGACGGAAAGGGGTATCCGCGAGGGGTTGCCGGCGAGGCTATCTCGTTGGGGGGACGCATCATAGCCGCAGTGGACGCGTACGATGCCCTCACCTCGCCGCGCCCCTATCGCGAGGCGGTATCGCCAGCCGTCGCGATGGTCACGATCGGCGGCCTCAGAGGCACCTTGCTCGATCCAGCAGTTGTGGACGCGCTCGGCGCGGTTATCGCACGGCGAGAGGAGTCGCGAACCGCCTGAGCGCGTCGTGAATCCTCGCTGATCCCAACAGGGCAGTGAGGGCGCGCGTATAAAGGCAGGTTCCGTCTTTCACCCGTGTCCGCTTCGTGAAGAGAGTTCGTCAGATCGTGGTCGTGCTGCTTTGCGCCGGATGCGCGGGGACGCCATCGGTAGCCGGAGTCGCGGGCGTCGCGCCCGCTCCCAACAAGGAATGGACGCCGCCTGCACCGCCGCGCGATACGCTTCCCGCTGCGCCGGCCTCGTTTCCTCCCGACCTTCTCACGCGCGTCAACACGCTTACCATGGGTGACGTCGTGGATCTTGCACTCCGCAACAATCCGGAGACGCAGATCTCGTGGGCCAACGCGCGAGCTGCAGCGGCGGCGTTTGGCGGCTCGAAGGCGCTCTACTATCCGACCATCAATGGCGAGATCGGCGTCACGCATCTCAAGTCGTCGCCGACGTTCAGCAACGACAGCGTGCTGCGGCCGTCGCTCACGCAGACCAACTACGGGCCGATGCTCACCGTGAGCTGGCTGATCGCCGATCTCGGCGGGCGCGCGGGCACCATCGAGAGCGCGCGCCAGGCGCTCATTGCCGCCAACTGGACGCACAACGCGACGCTGCAGAACGTCGTGCTCCAGGTCGAGAGCGCGTATTTCAACTACATGGCGAACAAGGGACTCGTGGAGGCCGAGCGTCTGAGCGTGAAGGAGGCGGAGACGAGTCTCGAATCGACGCAGCAGCGCCAGAACGTCGGCCTCGCGACGATCGCGGACGTGCTCCAGGCGAAGACGGCGCTCTCGCAGGCGACGCTCACGCTCGAGACCACCGAAGGCGAACTGCAGACGACGCGCGGCGCGCTCGCGGCCGCGATGGGGCTGCCCGCCAACGCGCCGTACGACATCGAGGCGACGCCGGCGACGAGCGTCGGACCGGCCACCGACAGCGTCGATGCGCTGATCGCGCAGGCCGTGCGGAGCCGTCCTGACCTCGCGGCGGCGCAGGCGGAATACCGGCAGGCGATTGGCAACGTGCGCGCGGTGCGCGGAAATCTTTTCCCGTCGATTCACGCGACGGGGACAGGCGGCCGAACGTACGTGCAGACGCTGCCGGGCGGGGTGAGCAACTACACCGTGTCGGTCGGACTCGCGATCCCTATTTTCTCTGGCTCCTCGCGGCAATACGCGGTGAAGCAGGCGCGCGCGGAGGCCGATGCAGCGCTCGGCCGCGCGGCATCGGTGAAACAGCAGGTGCAGTTCCAGGTTTTCAGCTCCTACTACGCGCTGCAGACGGCGGCGCGCCGGGTGAATACGGCCGACGATCTGCTCGAAAGCGCACAGTCATCGGAAGACGCGGCGCTCGGCCGCTACCGCGCCGGCGTCGGGCTCTTCGTCGACCTCCTCACGGCGCAGAGCGCACTCGCCTCCGCGCGCGCACAGCAAGTGCAGGCGCGATGGGTCTGGCAGACGGCGCTCGCACAGCTCGCGCACGATACCGGCGTTCTGGATACAGGCGGGAACGCGAATATTCGCGTCACCCCGGACACCACTCGAGAGGCACCACCGCAATGATCGATCGTCGTTTGCTCAATCTCGTTTGCGCGATGGCAGCCGCGAGCGCGCTCGTCGCCTGCGGCAAAGAGGCTCCGCCGCCGACCGCCGCTGTTCCGGTCACCGTCGGCAAGGCCGAGCTGCGAACCGTGCCCTATGCGCTGCAGGCCAACGGCACCGTTGAGCCGATGCAGACCGTCGCGATCCAGCCGCAGGTTGGCGGAATCATCACGAAAATCCTCTTCAAGGAAGGGGATGAGGTGAAGGCGGGGCAGCCGCTCTTCGAGATCGATTCGCGCACGTATCGGGCGACGCTCGACCAGGCGCAGGCTGTCGTGGCGCGCGACAAGGCGCAGCTCGCGAGCGCGAGCTCGGACGTGAGCCGCTACGGCGCGCTCGTCGACAAGAACTACGTTACCGCGCAACAGATGGAGCAGGTGAAGACCACCGAAGCCTCGATGCAGGCGACGCTCGCGTCGGATCAGGCCATGGCGCAGCAGGCTCGCCTCAATCTCCAGTACGCAACCATCCGCTCGCCGATCTCCGGCCGCGCGGGAAGCCTGCAGGTGCGCGTCGGCTATCTCGCGAAAGTAGCCGCGGCCACGCCGCTCGTCACCGTGAATCAGATCCATCCGATCCTCGTGCGCTTCGCGGTTCCGGCTGCGAGCCTGCAGCGCATTCGCCAGTACGCGTCGACGACGCTGCCCGTGAGCGCACGTCCGGCGAACGCGCCCGGCACCTCGAGCGCGGGCACGCTCTCCTTCGTCGACAACGCGATCGACACGACGACGGGAACGATCCTCCTCAAGGGCACCTTCGAGAACAAGGACGGCGCCCTCTGGCCCGGTGAATTCGTGACGACCTCGCTCCAGCTCTTCCAGCAGCAGGGCGCAATCGTCGTTCCCACGCAGGCCGTGGTCCAAGGGCAGAACGGCAATTACATCTTCGTGGTCAACGCCGACAGCACCGCGACGCAGCGCGAGATCACCATCGACCGTGCGGCGGGCGACGTCACGATCATCTCACAGGGCATCAAGCCCGGCGAGATCGTCGTCACCGATGGCCAGCTGCGATTGAACACGGGAACCAAGGTGCAGATCAAGCCGCCCACCGGCGGAGATCAGCAGAGGGCCGGATGAGTATTTCAGCGCTGTTCATCAGGCGTCCCGTCATGACGACACTCGTCATGGCGGGCATTCTACTTTTCGGCGTCGTCTCCTACCGCAAGCTCGCGGTGAGCGATCTCCCCACCGTCGACTATCCAACAGTCTCGGTCAGCGCATCGCTCCCCGGCGCGAGTCCCGAGACGATGGCGTCGTCCGTCGCCACGCCCCTCGAGAAACAGTTCTCGACCATTGCAGGCGTCGACGCCATGACGTCGCAGAGCGCGCTCGGTTCCACGAGCATCACGCTGCAGTTCGCGCTCGACCGCAACATCGACGCGGCCGCCGCCGACGTGCAGGCCGCGATCTCGAAGACGCTACGCCAGCTCCCGCAGAACATCGTCCCACCCTCGTACCAGAAAGTCGATCCCTCCGCGTCCCCGATCCTCTACTTCGCGCTCCGCAGCACCACGCTCCCCCTCTCTCAGCTCGACGAATACGCCGAGACCTTCCTGGCGCAGCGCATCTCGACGGTGTCGGGAGTCGCGCAGGTCATGGTCTACGGCTCGCAGAAATACGCGGTGCGCATCCAGCTCGATCCGCAGGCGCTCGCCACGCGCAAGATCGGCATCGACGAGGTCGCCAACGCGGTGAATGCCGGCAACGTCAATCTCCCCACCGGCGTGCTGTGGGGAACCGACAAGGCGTACACCGTGCAGGCGAACGGCCAGCTCAACAACGCGAAGGACTTCGGTCCGCTCATCGTCGCCTACAGAAACGGCGCACCCGTTCGCCTGCAGGATATCGGCACCGTCATCGACGGCGTACAGGACAGCAAGGTCGCGAGTTGGTACAATGGACAGCGCGCCATCGTCCTCGCCGTGCAGCGCCAGCCCGGCACGAATACCGTCGAAGTCGCGAAGCTCGTCAAGGCCGCCATGGCACAGATGGAAAGCCAATTCCCCGGCTCCGTCACCGTGCAGACGCTCTACGACAAGTCCGAGACGATCGAGGCATCCGTACGCGACGTGAAGTTCACGCTCATGCTCACGCTGATCCTCGTCGTGCTCGTGATCTTCATCTTCC
>JBDTJH010000201.1:0-4051 GCA_039935955.1 Gemmatimonadaceae bacterium | reverse complement strand
CGAGCGCGCCGTCTTCGAAGCCGGAGGAGTGGGTCATGAGCGAGCGTACGGTGACCGGCTGTCCGAACGCCGCGGGAATCTGGAACTGCTTGATGTATTTGTTGACGTCGGCATCGAGATCGACCTTACCCTGTTGCACGAGCTGCATGAGGGCGGTCCAGGTGAAGAGCTTCGAGGTCGAGCCGATGCGGAAGAGGCTCGTCGCAGGATCGACGGGTGTCTTCTTCGAGGCGTCGGCGTACCCGTAGCCGCGGGCGTAGAGGACGCGGCCATCCTTGACGACGGCGACGACTGCCGCCTGGACGTGATCCACTTCGACGTACTGTTTGAAGGCGCCGTCGAGGAAGCTCCCGAGGGCGACGGTGTCGTTCAATGCCGCGGACGCCGGCGCCGCGGACGCGGGGGCGTTCGTCGCGTGCGCGCTGCCGACGGGCGTCTGGGCCGGAGCGGGGACGGCGAAGAGGAGCGCCGCGGTCGCGAACGCAATTGTGCAAGTGAACATCGCGCGACATTCGCCCATGACCCACCTCTCGAGCTGTACGGGAAGGCTGCCTTACTCTGGAATAGAGGTATACTGTAGTGGTATACCGCAAAGTCGCAAGACGCCGGTCCCGCCTCCATCTTCCGGGAGGCGAAGCCTCGCTGGGAAGAGACAGAACGAGGCGGGGACGATGACTCTTGCCAGTGATCGACTGTGATCGAGAACGGAACGGACGAGATTCTCACGGATGCCGCAGTCGCATTCGTCGCCAGGCTGACGCGCGCCTTTGCGCCCCGGCTCGGCGAGCTGCTCGCCGCGCGCGCGGGGCGGCGCGACGAGCAGGCACGCGGACGGCGCCTGGAATTCGATCCCGCGACCAGCGCCATCCGTGAGGGAAGCTGGCGCGTCGGCGAGATCCCCCCCGACCTCCAGCGGCGCATCGTCGAAATCACCGGGCCCGTCGACCGCAAGATAGTCATCAACGCGCTCAACTCAGGCGCCGATGTGTTCATGGCCGACTTCGAGGATGCCACGGCGCCCTCGTGGAGCAACCTGCTGAACGGCCAGGTCAATCTGCGTGACGCGATTCGCGGAACCATCGCGCACATCGATCCGTCCACGGGAAAGCGCTATGCCCTCGCCGACACGCCCGCCACCCTCATCGTGCGTCCGCGCGGCCTCCACCTTCCCGAGTCGCACATGTCGGTCGATGGGCATGCGGTGCCTGGTCCGCTGTTCGATGCGGGATTGTTCCTGTTTCACAACGCACGCGCGCTCATCGATCGCGGATCGGGACCGTACTTCTACTTGCCGAAGCTCGAAAGCGCGCATGAGGCGGCGTGGTGGAATGACGTGTTCGTCGCTTCAGCGAACGATCTCGGGCTTCCGCGCGGGGTCATCAAGGCAACTGTACTCATCGAGACGCTCCCCGCGGCGTTCCAGATGGATGAGATTCTCTACGCGTTGCGCGAGCACGCGGCGGGGCTCAACTGCGGCCGCTGGGACTACATCTTCAGCTTCATCAAGACACGGCGCGACGATCCGGAGGCCGTACTCCCCGATCGTGTGCAGGTCGGCATGACGCAGCCGTGCATGCGTGCATACACGCAGCTCGTGGTTCGCACGTGCCATCGTCGCGGTGCGTTCGCGATCGGCGGCATGGCTGCGCAGATACCGGTGAAGAACGATCCCACGGGCAACGCGGCCGCCCTCGCGCGTGTGCGCGCGGACAAGCTACGCGAGGCCGCCGACGGCCACGATGGCACCTGGGTCGCCCATCCGGCACTGGTCTCGGTCGCCCGCGAGGCATTCGCCGCGCACATGAACGGCGACAATCAGCTCCGCCGGCTTCGCGAGGATGTACACGTGAACGCCTCCGATTTGCTGCAAACGCCCATGGGCACTCGCACGGAAGAAGGGGTGCGTCTGAACGTGCGCGTCGGAGTGCAGTACATCGAGGCCTGGCTTCGCGGCAACGGGGCCGTTCCGCTGTACAACATGATGGAGGACGCCGCCACCGCGGAGATCTCGCGCACCCAGCTCTGGCAGTGGATCGCGCGCGGCGCGGTACTCGAAGATGGACGCGTCGTCACGCGCGAGATGGTCGAGCGGATCGTGAAGGAGGAGCTTCTGCTGATACGCACCGAGATCGGTGATGAACGTTTTCGCACCGGTCGTTTCGACGAGGCCGTGGCGCTGTTCCTCGATCTCGTGCTCGGAAAAGAGCTGGAGGAATTCCTGACGCTCCGCGCCTACCCGCTGCTCGACGATCTCACGCCGCGCGTGACGGTATAACGACGGGCGCTAGTGCGACTTCGCACTCGCCGAGGGGATCCGGTCGTACGGGATGTTCGCGATCGGATACTGCTCCCATCCCCGATAGTCGAAGTGCCACCACTCCGCATGGTAGACGGTGAATCCCTCCGCCTCCATTGCCTGACGCAGCAGTGCGCGCAGCCACCGCTGCAGTGATGTGCCACCCGGATAGTTGGCAAACGAGCGATCCGATGTCTCGTCGTAGGTGCCCGGCATCTCGACCGGTGCGCCGGTCGCGAGATCGTACAACGTGATGTCCGCCGCCGCGCCGCGGTTGTGCCGCGATCCCTGCGACGGGTCGGCCACGAAGATCTTCTTGTCCTGCGGAACGGCGTCCCAGAACATCTTCGTCACGTACCACGGCCGGTAGCTGTCGTGGACGAGTATGCCGTAGCCCGACTCGCGCAGCCGCCGGTGTGCACGCACCAGCGCTTCGGCCGCGGGCCGCTGCAGGAAGGCGCGCGCCTGCGGATAGAACTTCGTGCCGAGGAAGTTGTGCGCGGTCGCGTAGCGGATCTCGAGGTGGATCGTGCTATCGAGCGACACGAGATCCACGAGATCGGAAGCGCGACGTCCGGATTCCACCGGTGGCGACCCCGCGCGCGCGTCGCGCTCCAGCTCGGCGATCGGGCGCACCGGGGTGACCACGAGCTGATTGCCAGAGGCCGGCCCAACCGCACGCCGTGGAAACCACAGCTTGCCGACGTGCAGCCCGCTCACGGCACCCTGCGAGTCGAACGAGAACGAGACCGGCTCCGCGTCGTACAGCGAGGCAGCGGGAAATGCGAAGGTCGAATCGGTTTTGCGCGTGAGCGGCGACTGGAAAAACCACTCGATCAGCGCCTCGAGATGTCCTCGCTCTTCGAGAATGTAGAGAACATCGTAATTCCATCCGTACTCGCCCACGAGCTTTTGCAGCGCCGCGGATGGCGGCGCGGGCTTGGGCGACGCAACCTTCACGAACCGCCGCCCCTCCGTCACGAGCGTGTCCCCGCGCCGCACGAGGCGCGTGCCGAAGCCGAGCCGGTCGTCGCGTACGAGCGTGTCCCCTCGCAGCCGAAGCTCGCCGCGCATCCCCCCCGTCGAGGATTGAAAGACGAGCTGCGCCTCCGTCGATGGAGTATCGGAGGGAGCCGTGATGTACGTGAGCTCGAGCGCCGCATGCTCCGACACGTAGCGTCCCGCCAGTCGCGATGCTTCAGCCGGAGGAACGGGATCCGTCGTCTCCCACGCCGGCATCGCCCGATGCTCGCGGCTCGCGAGCATGGCGCGCAGCGCCGCCTCGGCGATGCGGCTCGTCACCACGTTTGCAGCGTCGAGCGTGGTGACGATGGCAACGCCGAGTTGATCGTCGGGGAGCATCAGCGCCTCGGTGGCGAAGCCGTAGATGGCGCCGCCATGGCCGACGGTGCGATGTCCGTCGAGCGTGTCGATGGCGAATCCGATTCCGAAGCCCGTCCGGTCGCCGGCGCGGGCGAACTGCGGCTTCCACATCGCCTCGAGCGACGCCGGCTGGAGTACGCGCCCGCGCACGCCTTCGCCCCGCGCGAACATCGCGGACATGAACCGACAGAGATCGGTGACGGTGGTGTAGAGCGATCCCGCGGGCGACTCACCGAGCTGAAAGCCGGGCGCCTGGAAGCGCCGGCCATCGTACGTCCACATGTATCCGGTCGCGAGGCGATCGCTGCGCGTCGGGGTGAGCTCGAACGCGCTCTCGTCCATCCCGAGGGGCGCGAGCACGTGCTCGCCGAG
>JBDTJH010000200.1:0-4744 GCA_039935955.1 Gemmatimonadaceae bacterium | reverse complement strand
TTCTTAGCGCCTGTCGAGGACGGCATCGCTAATTCACTCTCGTCAAGGCAATGCGAACCGTCTCGGCGTCGAGCTCGATGGTCTGCACTGCGTCATATGTCTCTCCGGTTCCACCTGCCACGGTGATCCCGTTCGCGAGCACTTCGCCCGCGATGTACGACTCGTATTCCTTCACGACCGCTGCGAGCTCCGGACCGCCGTCGAGATCGACTCGCACCCTGTCGCTCACCGCGAACTTCGCGGCCTTCCGCATCTGCTGGATCTTGCTCACCAGCTCTCGCGCCGCACCCTCACGACGCAGCTCCGGCGTGATCGTCGGATCGAGTGCGGCAAACAGCCCGTTCTCTTCCCGTACGAGCAAACTCCCTGCGGCGTGTCGTACGATCGTCACGTCTTCGCCGAGAAGCGGAAATGCCTCGCCGTCGACCGTCACGTTCACCGCCTCGCCGCGCTCGAACGCCAGCAGCTGATCGCTCGGCAGCGCCTCCACGGCCTTCGCCGCGTCGGGTGTCTTCTTGCCGAACCGCTTGCCCAGCGATCGAAAATTCGCCTTGCCCACCAGCGTCGCCAACGCACTTCCACTGTCGGCAAATTCTACCGTTTTAACGTTGAGCTCGCTTGCCAGCAACGGCAGCAATTCCGCGAGCTCCGCAGCCTTGAAATCTGGCACGACACACACCAGCCGGGAAAGCGGCTGACGCACCTTGATCTCCTTCTCCTCGCGGGCCGCCCGGCCGAGCCTCGCCAGCGCCCGCACCCGGCTCATCGCCCGCTCGAGCGTCTCGTCCGCACCTTCATTCGTACCCAGCGCACGACGGAAGGGTGCGAGGTGCACCGAGCTGCCGGTGAGCTCGCGATGGATCCAGTCACTCACGAACGGTGCGAACGGCGCCAGCAGCCGCGTGACGACGACGAGCACCTCGTGCAGCGTCGCGAAAGCCGCGCGACTGTCCGCCGTGTCCACGTCGTAGAAGCGCCCGCGGTTGAGGCGGACGTACCAGTTGGACACGTCATCGACGACGAAGTCCATCAGCACGCGCGCCGCGGCCGTCGCGTCGAAGCCCTGCAGACGCTCGTCGATCTCACGCTCGACCGTCGCGAGCCGCGACATCATCCAGCGATCGACCACCGGCCGGTTCTCCACGGCCGGATCCGCCGCACTCGGCGACCATCCGAAGTTCGCGTACTGCGCGAAAATCCCGCTGTACACGTTCTTGAGCGTGAGGAAGAAGCGTCCTGCGAGCTCGCGGATCATGCTCTCGTCGAAGCGGCGCGGCACCCACACCTGACTCGACGCGATGAGGAACAGGCGTACCGCGTCGGCGCCATGTCTCGGCACCACTTCCCATGGGCTCACGACGTTCCCGATGTGCTTCGACATCTTGGCGCCCTTTTCGTCGAGCACCATGTCATTGACGACGACCGCTCGATACGGCGCGGCCTGATCATCACCGTTGTTCGGGAGCGCGTCGCCGAGCCCCGTCGCGATCGCGAGCAGCGAGTAGAACCATCCGCGCGTCTGGTCGACGCCCTCCGCGATGAAGCCCGCGGGGTAGCGCTTCTCGAGCATCGCCTTGTTCTCGAACGGATAGTGCCACTGCGCGAACGGCATCGACCCGGAGTCGTACCAGGTGTCGATGACCTCGGGCACGCGCTTCATCGTGCCGCCACATCCCTTGTGCTCGCACGAGATCGTATACGCATCGATGTAGGGCTTGTGCGGATCGAAGTCCGCCGGCAGCGGCCTCCCCGTACGCTCCGCCAGCTCCGCGTAGCTTCCGATCGCGATCGCGTGCCCGCTCTCGCGGTCGCACACCCAGATCGGCAGCGGCGTGCCCCAGTATCTATCGCGCGACAGCGCCCAGTCGACGTTGTTCTCGAGCCATTCGCCAAAACGACCCGCGCCGACTTCCGGCGGATTCCAGTTCACACGCGCGTTCCGCGCCATCATCCGGTTCTTGAATGACGTCGTGCTCACGAACCACGAGCCGCGCGCGTAGTACAACAGCGGCGTGCCGCAGCGCCAGCAGTGCGGATACGAGTGGATGAGCGTTCCGGCCTTCCACAGCACGCCGCGCTCCTCGAGCACCACAGTGATGGCGGGATCCGCCTTCTTCACGTGGAGCCCGCCCACAACCGGAAGCGACGCGGGGAACTCACCGCGGCCGTTCACCGGCTGCAGAAACGCGAGCCCGTGCCGCTTCCCTGCCTGGTAGTCGTCCGCGCCGAACGCCGGCGCCATGTGTACGACGCCGGTTCCATCGTCGGCACTCACGAAATCCTCGACGACGATCACCTCGTGATTCGTCCCTGGCGGATACGGCAGCCAATCGAGAGGTCGGCGGTAATGCAGCTTCGAGAGCTCCGGTCCCGTCCACGTGCGCACCACATCCCACCGATCCGCGAAGTCCTCACCGAGCACGGCACGCACGCGCGCCTCGGCGAGAATCACCGTCGGCTCATTGCGCCCGCGCCGCTTCATCTCGACGTACGGCAGCGTCGGATGCACCGCCAGGGCGACGTTCGACACGAGCGTCCACGGTGTCGTCGTCCACACGAGGATGCGCGCACCCGTGGGAGCTCCCTCGGGCGACGTGAGCTCGAGCGTGAGGTAGACGCTCGGATCCTCGACCTCCTGATAACCCTGCGCGACCTCGTGGCTCGAGAGCGTCGTCTCACAGCGCGGGCAATACGGGAGGATCTTGTGCCCGCGCACGAGCAGCTTCGACTTATACATCGTCGCCAGCGACCACCACACGCTCTCGATGTAGTCGTTCGAGTACGTGATGTATGGGTCGCTGTAGTCGAGCCAGTAGCCGATGCGCGCGCTCAGCTCCTCCCACTCGCCCTTGTACTTCCACACGCTCTCGCGACAGAGCTTGTTGAACGCCTCGATGCCGAGCGCCTCGATGTCGCGCTTGCCGCTGATGCCGAGCGCCTTCTCGATCTCGATCTCGACGGGAAGGCCGTGCGTGTCCCAGCCGGCTTTGCGCCCGACGTGAAAGCCCTTCATGGCTCGATGGCGGCAGAAGAGATCCTTGATCGTGCGCGCGAACACGTGGTGGATGCCTGGCCGTCCGTTCGCCGTGGGAGGTCCCTCGAAGAACACGAACTCCTCGTCTCCCCGTGCGAGCGTCTGCGCCACCAGATCCTCGGCCGCCCAGCGCCCGAGCATCTCCTTCTCGAGCGCATCGGCCTCGAGCTCGGGCGGGAGTAGCGCGTAGGTCGGCTTCGTTGCGGCGGCGGTCATACGCGCTCCAGCACGCCGCGCACGAGCGCGGTCAAACTCGGCTCCGCGCGCCCTGCCATCTCCACGATCTCGGCGAGCGTCACCGGCACGAGCGAGTCGGGGAGGCACTTGTCCGTCATGATCGAGAGGCCGAGCACGCGCATCCCGCCATGCACCGCCGCGATGACTTCCGGCACCGTCGACATCCCGACGACGTCCGCGCCGATCGTGCGCAGCATCCGGTATTCCGCGCGCGTCTCGAGCGCGGGCCCCGCGATGGCGACGTACACGCCCTCGCGCAGCACGATCTTCAAATCGCGCGCGACATCCCGCGCGATTTCCCGCAACTCTGCATCGTATGGCGCGGACATATCCGGGAAGCGCGAGCCGAGCGCCTCATCGTTCGCACCGACGAGCGGATTGGCGCCGAGGAGATTGATGTGGTCCGCGATCAGCATGATCTCGCCGGCATGCCAGAGTGGGTGCAGCGTGCCACACGCGTTCGACACGATGAGCGTGCGCGCGCCGAGCTCGCGCATGACGCGCACGGGAAAGGCGACCTGCTGCGCAGTGTAGCCCTCGTACAGATGAAAGCGCCCCTGCATCGCGACGACGGTTTTCCCGCCGAGCGTGCCGCAGAGCAGCCTCCCTTCGTGCGACTCGACCGTCGACAGCGGGAATCCAGGGATGTCCGTGTAGTCGATGATGGTCTGCATCTCGATCGCACGGCCGAGCGCGCCCAGCCCCGTGCCGAGGATGATCGCGACGTCGGGGACGCGATCGAACCGGTCGCGCACGGCCTGCGCGGCGGCGGATGCCTGCGCGCGCGTGTGCGCGATGTTGGGTGCGACCGTGACGTGCGGAGGTGGATCGTCGAAGCGATACGGCGTCATTCCTTGACGAGCGACTCCAGCCAGGCGGGAGTCTTCATGTGCACACGGCTTTCCCCATCGGCATCGTCGCTGGCCTTCGGCGCCGGAGTGGGAGGCGTGGGCAGCCCGCGCGAGGCGCCTTCCGCGGCGGCGAGCTCCGCGAGCTGGCGCTCCGCGATCTGTCGCAGCTGGCCGATGAACGCGCGGCGCGACTTCTCGAGGCCGACCATGTCGGCCTCGAGCTGGCGTGTGTCGTTGCGAACCTGATCGAACTGGCGCTCTCCTTCCGCGCGCGCCTCGCGCAAAATCAGCTGTGCCTCGCGCTCGGCCTGCTCTCGAATCTCGGAGCGGAGCTGCTGCGCGGAGACCAGCGCTTCGTTGAGCGCCTTGTCTCGCTCGCGGAACGCGCGGAGCTGTTCGTGAAAGCCGCGCGCCTTGGAGTCGAGCTCCTGATTCACGCGCGTCAGCCGCTCGAGCTCTTCGGCGACCTGGTTCCGAAAGTCCTCGACCTTCTTCTCGTCGTAACCCCGGAACGATTTGGCGCCGAAGTCGTAGCGCCGAATGTCGAGCGGAGTGAGGTGAAAGGATTCATCGCTCATAGGCCTCTCTCTCCAAACAGGACGGTGCCAAGTCGGATCATGGT
>JBDTJH010000199.1:0-3237 GCA_039935955.1 Gemmatimonadaceae bacterium | reverse complement strand
CCTGCGCGGGGTGACTGAAGGTCCGTCGCTCGTTCGTCACGACGCCGATGCTGACCGTCATGAGCGGGACGCGGTGCAGCTGTCCCCGCCTGTCCTTGCCGAAATAATAGCCTGCCTGCCGATCCTGCTCGGAATACTGATACGGGACGAGCAAATCGAAAATGCTGACGATCTCCTGGCAGATCTCGGGCGCCTGCAGCATCGGCACGAGAAAGATGAAGTCGTCCCCACCAATATGTCCGACGAAGCCACCTTCTGGCGAGAGGCCGCGTACGACGTCGTGCAGAATCTTCGCGAGAATACGGATGACGCGGTCGCCCTCGAAGTAGCTGTACCGGTCGTTGTATTCCTTGAAATGATCGAGATCGGCGTAGCAGGCAGCGAAGAGCTCTCCCGCCGCGAGCCGGGTACCGATGGCCGCCTCGATCTCGGGCGCTCCGGGGAGGCGCGTGGACGGATGGACGTGCACGTCGCGGTCCGCTCGGCGAAGCATCACGTCGAGGCGGATCGCCACCTCGTCGTCAGGCGTGTTGGGAGCGAGCACCTCGTCGGCACCTGCGGCGAAGCCCTGCGCGAGCGCGGCTTCCCCATGACTCACGAACATCCCTGCGGGAACAACGCCGGTGTACGAATCGCCCTTGAGCCGGACGCACGCCGAGCAGGACAGATCCGCGTGGGTGCGCGCGTCGAAGATGACGACGTGCGGCCGCCCGCGAAGGGCCATGGCCATGAGCTCATCCACCGTCCGGCAGAGGACGGGCGAGAGACCGCGCGCGTCGAACCAGTGCTTTGCGAGCTCCGGGAGCGGCGCGGCATCGGGGGCGAAATAGACGGCTGGACTCTGAGCCAAGCTACGCGGTCCTCTCGTCGGCGGACGCCCGGATAGTCCTCGCGGTCGAGGAAGTCAAAGCGTTATGGCACACAGGGATGTCTTGTTTGGACGATCAAAAATAGAAGAACGCAACGGCCAGAATCCCGTAGACGAGCAGCAGAAACGAGCCCTCCAGCCAGTTCGATTCGGCGTCCAGGACGATGGCTGACGTGATCCAGACGGCGAGCGTCACGCTGGCCACCTCGAAAGTTCCGAAGGCGAGGTCCAGCGGATGCCCAACGATCATGCCGACGAAGACCAGCACCGGGGCCACGAAGAGCGCGACCTGGACCGACGACCCGATCGCGATGCTGGCCGCGATGTCCATCCGGTTCTTGCGAGCCATGAGGATCGCCGAGCTGTGCTCCGCGGCGTTGCCGATGATCGGAATGAGCACGAGGCCCACGAAGACACTCGAGAGCCCGAGCGTCTGCACCGTGGCCTCGGTCGCGCCGACGAGGAGCTCGGACATCCATCCGATCGCGCCGGCTACCGCGAGCAGCACGACGATGGTGCGCTGCATCGTCCACCTCGGCGCGGCATCCGCGGCCGGCGCCTCGTCGTACGTCTCCTCCTCGAGCGCATCGAAGGCGCTCTTGTGCGTCCCCATCGAGTAGATGAGGTAGAGCACGTAGCCGACGATCAGAAAGCCGGCGACGAACTCGGAGACGCGCACGGTGGCCGCGCGCGTCGGATCCGGATGCGCGGCGAGGAAGAGCGTCGGGACAATGAGTCCAACCGCCGCGATGACGAGCAGCGAGATGCTCGTCCCCGCGAAGTTCGCGTTGAACTTCTGCGTGCGATACTTGAGCCCGCCCGCGAGCTGCGCGGCGCCGAGCACGAGGAGGAGGTTGCCGATGATCGAGCCGGTGATCGATGCCTTGACGAGATCCGTCAGCCCGGCGCGCAGTGCGAGCCCCGCGATGATGAGCTCCGCGAGATTTCCGAGCGACGCGTTGACGAGCCCTCCGAGCGTCGGGCCGGTGTGGGCCGAGAGCTCTTCGGTGGCGTGGCCGAGGAGTCCGGAGAGGGGGATGATCGCGATCGCGCTCGCGGCGAAGATGACGAGCGGCGGCGCGTGCAGAAACGACGCGACGACGGCAACGGGTGCTGCGAGCAGCAGCGCGAGCAGCCAGGTCATCGAGCGCTAATACGGAGTCGCGTCGTCGATGAGCATGATCGGAATGTCGTCGCGCACTTCGTAGCGCAGACGGTCGACCGGGCAGATGAGGACGTGCTCGTCCTCGCGGTATTCGATCGGCCCCTTGCACTTCGGACAGACGAGAATCTCGAGCAGCTGCGGCGACAGACTCATGGCGTGCGCTCCTCCGGGAGCGTGTATCCGAATCGTTTGAGCGAGGTTGCGTTGCGGCGCCAGTTCGGGAGCACCTTGACCCACAGGTCGAGATAGACGGGGGACTCGACGAGCTTTTCTATTTTCACGCGCGCCGCACGACCTATTTCGCGCACGCGAGCGCCCTTGTCGCCGATGAGAATTCCCTTCTGGCTGTCGCGCTCGACGTAGATGACCGCACGAATGTATATCGGCTTCTTCTCTTCGCGAAATTCCTCGATCTCGCAGGCGACGCTGTACGGCACTTCATCCTGCAGCTGCTCGAGCGCGGTCTCGCGAACGAGCTCGCTCGCGAAGAAGCGCATCGACTGGGCCCCGATCTCATCTGCGGGATAGAGGAATGGGCTCTCGGGAAGGAGGGCGCCGAGTCGCTCGATGAGATTCGGAATGCCTTCACCGGTGCGCGCGGAGATGAAGATGTCGTCGGGGCGCGCGGCGCGACGGCGATTCAGGGCGCGGGGATTGAGCGCATCGATCTTGTTGCAGACGGTGACGACGGGGGCGAGCGGGGGCGCATGGAGTTCGGCCGCGACCTCGAGAGTGGGCGGATCCATCTCCGACGCCTCGACGATGTAGGCGATGACGTCCGCCTCGGCGAGCGCGGCGAGGGCGGCGCCGCGCATCGCGCGCTGGAGGGCGTACTGGGGCGCGAGGAGTCCCGGGGTGTCGGCGATGATGAGCTGGACATCGTCGGTGGTGTGGATGCCGAGGATCCGATCGCGGGTGGACTGGGGCTTGGGGCTGGTGATGCTGAGCTTCGTGCCGATGATGCGGTTCAGGAGGGTGGATTTGCCGGCGTTGGGTTTACCGACGACGGCTACGATTCCGGCTCGAGTCATAGGGGAAAGGTAGTGAGGTCGGTGGTGAGGGCGAGTCGTGAATAGGCGAAGCCTCCGCATCCAGAACGGATACGGAGGCTTCGAAGGGGTGCCGGCGACGGCCTACTCTCCCGCGCCCTCTCGGGCGGAGTACCATCGGCGCTGCAGGGCTTAACGACCGTGTTCGGGATGGG
>JBDTJH010000198.1:0-3309 GCA_039935955.1 Gemmatimonadaceae bacterium | reverse complement strand
GGCCGTCGTGAATGGCGAGTGCCGCGGACTGCTCGTCAGGCGGTGGGCTGGATCGCGGCGAGCATCGTGTTGGCCACGCCGCCGAACACGAGATGCCCGGCCAATCCCCGCGCGTGCGTCTGCCACGGAAAGGCGGCGGGACCCGGCGTAAGTCCGAGGGCCGGCGTCACTGTCTCGTCCATGAGCAGCCAGAAGGCGGCGCCGAAGAACAGGCCCCCTGCGGCGGACGCGACGTCGCTGCGCGGACGAAGCGCGCCATAAAGCGCGCCGGCGCCGACGCCGAGCGCCCAGTGGATCGCCTGCCCGTATCGCTTTCGCTGGTCTTCGGACAGCTCCTGCCCCGCGAGAGATGCGGCTTTCTGCGCGGCAACACTGTAGGCCGTCTGGCCGTGCCGCGCATCGTCTTCCCGCTGGCGGGCCGCCCCGCTCTCGCGCTCGTAGAGCGCCGTCGTTGCCTCGCCCATCACCCAGGTGGCGATGGCTCCCACGATGGCGCCGTCGATGATGTCTGCGACGAGTGACTGCCTGGACATGGTGCGCTCCTAGTGATCTGCTTCAGAGTTTTTCAGGATGGCTTCGGCGACGTGAGCCCGTGCGCGTCGCACGCAGCTTCACGGAGAGGCTTCCGGTGCCGGGGTGGACGTCACCCCCGGTGGTCGGCAACGCGAGCGCATTCCGTACGCGTCTCGTCGTGATCATCGGTCAACACCTCGCCTTCATGCCCGTAGCGGCCGACCGTCGGCGACGTCCCCGCGCATGTAGGTCACCGCGCCGTACATCGTGCCGACGACCGCGCCATAGACGGCATGCATCACGAACAGTGCCACGACGTACATCATCCCCTTGTTCGCCATGAAGAGCCCGGGCGCCGGCATCTGCTCCGGGATCATCGGGTGTATCGCGGGCACCATGCCCATGAAGAGTCCGGTCCCGATCGAATGGATGATCGAGAAGCCGACGCCAACGAGCCATCCGGCGCGGTGGGTCACATGCTCGAAGCCCCACGCGTACAGCAGCGCGATGAGACCGGCGATCGTGAGGTGCATCATGAACCCCACGATCCATGCGACCGCGCCGCGCGGGCGGACGAACATCGTGCCGAGCATCATCGACAGGTCGACATCCATTCCCATGAACGTGCGACCCATCCACATCATCGCGCTCATCGCGGCGCCGCCAACCACGCCGGCGACGAAGGCTTTCCCGGCCGGCGAATCATCTGCCCGGGCAGATGCGCTCACGCGAGCATCTTGAAGTAAAGGCCAAGAATCCACTTTGCTCTTGGGGTAAGTCGCCTCCTCGCGTATGCGTCCGCTGCTTTTCGAATGATCTCCGACTGGGTCGGGTAGGGGTGAATGGTGTTGCCCAACGCCGATAGCCCGAGCCCGTTCGTCATTGCGGCGGTGAGCTCGCCAATCATCTCTCCGGCGTGATCCGCGACAAGGGTGGCGCCCAGGATGCGATCAGATCCGCTTTTGAGATGCACGCGCAGAAAGCCGTCGGTCTCTCCGTCGAGACGCGCGCGATCGACTTCGCTGAGCGATACAGTGATGCTTTCGATCTCGTCCCCCGCTTCAGCCACCTCGTGCGCGGTCATGCCAACGTGAGCGACTTCCGGCTGAGTGTACGTACACCATGGCATAACGATATCGCTTGCCTTGCCTCCTCCGACACCGTAAAACAGCGCGTTCGGCACGGCGCGACGCGCCTGTGCGTCGGCCGCATGGGTGAATTGATACTTTGATGAGCAATCTCCAATTGCGAAGATCTTCGTATTCGACGTTCTGAACCGATTGTTGATTTTGACGCCGCTCTTATCGTAGAGAATCCCGGCCTCCTCCAGCCCCATATTCTCGACGTTTGGGGCACGGCCGCTCGCGACGAGAATACGGTCGCCCGAACACGAAAACCGCTGGCCCGCCGATTCATAGGCAACGACTCGCGTGTCGCCAGCGCGGCGCGCTGACAGAATCGTCACGCACTGTTGCAGCTCTACGCCGTCCGCCGACAGTGCACGCTCGACAACTGCGGACGCGTCGCCATCCTCGCGAGGCAGGAGGT
Organism: Gemmatimonadaceae bacterium; assembly: GCA_039935955.1. Lineage (GTDB taxonomy): Bacteria > Gemmatimonadota > Gemmatimonadetes > Gemmatimonadales > Gemmatimonadaceae > FEN-1250. Next base: position 1,248 of record JBDTJH010000198.1, on the reverse strand, counting down.
GCGGCGCCGCATTGAGCAGCGTTACATGGCTGCCGAATCGCGCGAATGTCTGTGCGAGTTCGCACCCGATCGGGCCGCCGCCAATGACGAGCAAACGAGCCGGCAGCGTGTCGAGGTCGAAGACAGTTTCGTTCGTGAGATACCCTGCCTCCTCGAGGCCGTCGATCTTCGGAGCTGAAGCGCGAGCCCCTGTGGCCACGATCGCTCGCCGAAACCGCAGTACCGTGTCGACGCCGTGGCGGTCACGAACAACAGCCCGTTCGCGGCCGACAAACTTCGCGTCGCCTAGAAACACATCGACACCGAGAGCACGGAATCGCGCGGCAGAATCCACGTCGCTCAGGCCGGCGCGCAACTCCCGCATCCGTGCCATTGCGACTCCGAACTGGCCCGGTCCGGTCGCGCGCGGTCCACCAAACTCCGCACTGGACTTTCGCGCCGCCTCCCACGATCGCGCTGCGCGGATGATCCCCTTTGATGGCACGCATCCGACGTTGAGGCAATCGCCGCCCATGCTGTGCCGCTCGACCAACGCTACACGGGCACCGAGGCCCGCCGCGATCGCGGCGCTCACTAATCCCGCCGTGCCTCCGCCGATCACCACGAGTTGATACCGCTGAGCTGGTTCAGGGGTTTTCCAATCGCCTGGCCAAACGTTCGCGCGGCGCCGCTCGTCCGCTGATGCCGATCTCTCGAGCGGCGACGGGGCCCCCCGATCATCGATCGTCTCTGCTACGTCGGAAAACGAATCGTTCACGGGTTCCTTGGTCGTAAAGTGATGCACCTTTGGTGAAACGAGTCGTCGCGGACGCGTCTGGATCGCGGTAGAGATGCGCGAGTAACACGACACCAGAAAACGAACGGTGTACTTCGCCGCAACGCTCGCGAAGAGACGAAGTCTGGTCGGCTTTTCGCTGAGTTGGCCCCACTGATTGACGGTCGTCAGTTGCTGCCCGACCACCATTTCTATTCGCGCCGACGCTCCGAGAAGCCCGATCGAGATCGCATCTGTAGTTCGCTCCCCCGACGACTTTCATGGCCAGTATGTCGGCTAGGTTCATCTTTGCGATGCCCATCATGGGTGCCACCCGAACGCCGACGGCCGACATCGCGAATGCGCCGACGGCACCACCAATGATGGCCTTTCCGAATTTCGATACTACGCGTCGCTCAGCCCCTTTGACTGCAACGCCGCAAGCAGATTGGCGCGCAGCCGTTCCGGGTCTGAATGCGTACGCCGGCGCGCTG
>JBDTJH010000197.1:0-7856 GCA_039935955.1 Gemmatimonadaceae bacterium | reverse complement strand
GATCCCGCGCAGAAATTCCTTCCGGCGTCGGTGCATCTCCCAATGCACAATGGAATGCAGATCACCCTCGGCAATCTCTCGGAGCAGAATTCGGGGCTGCCGCGCATGCCGGACAACTTCCATCCGGTAGACCCGGCCAATCCGTACGCGGATTACTCCGTGACGCAACTCTACGACTTCATTTCGCACTACCAGCTCACTCGCAACCCGGGTGCGCAGTTCGAATACTCCAACCTCGGCGTCGGACTCCTGGGCCACATCCTCTCGCTCAGAGCAGGGCAGGACTACGAGACGATGATGCGCTGGCGCGTGTGGGGGCCGTTGCACATGTCGAGTACCGCAATCGCTCTGACGGCGGACGAGCGCGCGCGCCGACTGATAATGCGAACGCGCAGATCGGCTTGAACTGGATCACCGTGCGTGCCGGCACCGATACGATCGTGTGGCACAATGGTGGGACCGGCGGCTACCGCACATATCTCGGTCTCGCGCTATCTCGCGGGTGGCCGTCGTCGTGATGACGAACTCGGCGGGCGAGGGAGCCGACGACATCGGGATGCACCTGCTCGACCCCTCGCTCCCACTCGCGTCCGAGCCCGCAGCGTAGAAGTAGCGGAACGCGATCACACTGCCATAGTTAGACGGGCATCGTAAAACAGAGGCGAAAGCGGACATCTCGCTCGAACAAAAATGCATTCTTGTTGTCGATTGACTCATTCGCGTGATGCTCTTATATCCCGATGAATGAGGCTCGAGTGGCTGTAGTGAAACGCGCCGTGCCCGACAAGATCGCGGGCGCCGAGCTCGCGTCGATGTTGAGACCGAGGGTGATGGGCGCGTCCGTCACCCGCACGCCCGTGCCCACCACTGCCGTAAGCGTCGTGTGGGTGGATGGCGGCGACGAGGTGCTCGTCCATCTCGACTCCATCGCGACGCGGCTCGTCGGCAGCACCGTGCTCGTGTCGATGGATCTCGAAACCGATCAGACCGGTCGCACAACGCTCGTCGTCGCATTCGCGATCGACAGCTCCGACGGTGCCGACCTCGTCGCCGCCACCAATCAGCTCCCGCGCGGCAACGGCATCCTCGCCACACGATGGGGGCGTGCCGTACAGCAGGCGGCGTGGAGCGCGCTCCTCTCGCTCGCCAGCGATCACGCGAAGGAACGCGGGATGTCGCCGCGCGGGTTCTCCATCGTCGGCGCCGACATTCACCTGACCGCGGCCGTTTCCGCGCCCCTCCGGTAGAATCGCGATGGGAGTAAACGACCTGCTCAGCCCCGCACTGCTCGATGTCGTGCGCGCTCTCGGAATTCTGGGCGACAATAACTCCATCAATACCGACTGGTTCGAGAAGCCGCTTCACTATCTCGGCGGCGTCATCCAGCAGCCCGCGCAGCGCGCCGCACTCTTCGATCTTCTCGACCAGATCGCGCCGCCCGCGCCGATCGCCGGACTCTCGCCCACATCGAAGTGGCATCCGCTGCTCGGCACTCAGCCGCGCGGCAACGTCTACCTCACCGTCGATACCGTCGGCATCGGCGCGCAGGTGGGCATCGCCGGCCGATTCACGAGCACGAGCCCAGGCGGCCCCTCGCTCGAGCTCGATGCGCCGCTCTTGAGCGTCGACGGTACGACTCTTGGCGCAATCGCGGGCACCGCCGCGGCGCCGCTCGCGCTCACGCTCTCCGTTCCGCTCGGCTGGACGATCCCCGCGCACAGCATCGCGCTTTCCACCATCGAGCTCTCGCTCACCTTCGCACCAGAAGCCGCGACGCCGACCTTCGGTGCGGTCGTCACGCTGCGCGGCCTCGACATCGATGGCAGCGGCGCGAAGGACGCGGTGCTCGATCCCGCCACCCTCGGCTCCGAAGGCACGCGCGTGCTGCTCGGCTTCATCCGTGAAAAGCTGAAGGACATCGCCGCGACAGCCACCGGCGAAGCAAAGGCGATCGCGACGCATCTCCCCGCGTTGCTCGGACTCGATGCTGCGGTCCCGCCCTTCCCAATCGCGACGATCACGCACGACGCCGATGCGCTCGCGACGTGGCTGCGCTCCCTCCTCGCGGGCTCGCCTGCGCCCGTCGGAGCCTGGCTCCAGCATCTCGCAGGGCTGCTCGGCGTCGACACTCCTTCGGTTCTCGTGGGCACCGGGGCAAGCCAGCGCTGGTCGGTGCCGCTGTTCGCGCCAAGCGCGGGGTCGGCGGTGTCGCTCACGTTGGAGAGCGCGACGGCTGCGGACAATGTGACACCGCTCGCGCGATTCGGCATCGGAATCGGGCTCGTACCCTCCGGCAGCGCGCCGGTGCGCATCGACATCGATGCGGTGCTTCTGGAGGTGCCGCTTGCAGGAGCGAGCGGTCCGCGCGCATTCACGAACGTCGCCGCGATAGTGAGTGCGCCCGCCGATCCGTCGCATCCGCTGATTGCGGCTTCCTCGACGGCGACTTTCTCCGTCGACTCGATTCGCGCCGGCGTGACGTGGAACGGATCGAGCATCGCGCCGGTGGTCGAGATGCGCAACGTCGTCATCGCAAACGTCGGCTCCTTTCCGATCGTCGATCTCCGCAACGCGCTCACCGTCGCCGGTGACGCGGCGAGCGCCGCGCTCACAACCGCCATCAAGGCCGCGCTCGCGAGCACGGTTACCGGACAGCATCTCGCAGCGATCGCGGGGCTCATCGCTCCCGCGTCGGATGCGAGTGCGCCGCTCGTCGACGTTGCGCAGCTCCTCACGCATCCCACGCGCGCGATTGCTGCGCTGCATCGCGCGGCGCTGCTCAGCACCGCGCACCCATGGAAGAGCTACTTCGATGAGCTCGCGAAGCTACTCTCGATCTCTTCCACATCCGGCACGGGCACCGAGGCGGATCCGTGGTCCGCGAGCATCGCCGGTACGTCGGCTGCCGAGCTGCAACTCGTCGCGTGGAATGCGCAGAGCTCGCACACCGCGTCCGCCACCCAGCAGCTGCGCATCGGCCTTCGCATCGCCGCCGCAGAGACACCGCTCAGCGGAGCGTTGACCATCGACCTGCTCGGCGCCGATCTCGCAGCCGATGGCACAACGACACTCGCTCTCATCGGCGCCTTCACCGCGAGCATCGCACTCACTCCGCCGCTGAGCCTCGAGACCGCCGGCCTCTCGCTCACGGCTACATCGCTCACCGCGAATGCGCGCATGCAGTTCGGTCAAGCGCCCACGGTGACTGCGGCGATCGCCGGGCTGGCGGTGACGACGCCGACCGGGACGATCACCGTTCCCTCGATGACATATCCGTTCGCGAGCGCATTCGACGTCGCGAATCCCATGGCCGCACTCGGCATCGGTGTCGATGTTCTCGAGAAGCTCGTGCAGGCGCTGCTCGTCCGCGCGCTTACCGCGACACTGGGCGCGCCGGGCACCGCGCTCGCGGTACTGCTCGGCGTCGGTGGAGTCGATGGTCTTCCAGCCGATTCACCGTCGGCAAGTGGCACGCTCTTCACCGATCCGCTCGGCGCGCTGCACAAGTGGCTCGGCGCGGTCGCGGTCGGGCTCTCCGCCGATGGCTACGACTTCATCACGCCGGTGGTCGTGTGGCTCGCGGGAATTCTCGCGAGCTCGCCAGACCAGCCATTCCCCGCGCCAGATCCGTACGCGCTCGTCGGCTGCGGCAAGTACGACGATCCGTGGCGGCTCACGCTCGGCGCGTTCGATTCGCGTGCAGCACTGCTGCTCTGGCTCGAGCCCGCCGGGATTCCGAGCTCGGCGCAGACCGTGGCGGCGGACATCGCATCGATCGACAATCCGTGGACGCTTGCCGTGTCGCTGCAGGATACGTCAGCATATCTCCCTTCCATGCCGGCGGGTGTGGATGCCGATGCGCTCGGCGACGCGCTCGATGCGCTGTCGACGTTCCTCGGCGCTTCCGACGGCGTCGTTCCGGTCGCGTCGCAGCTCCCGACAGGTGGCACGTGGACCGCGGGCACGCCGCTCGGCGTGGCGCACAGCGCGCAGCCATCGGATCCCTCCGCGATCACACAGATTCTCGCGGCCGCGAATGGATGGGCGGCGTCGGGAACATCGCGCGCGATTCTCCTGCTCGGCCCGGCGTTCTCCGATCACACGATCTGGAGCGCGCTGCTCGCGCAGGCGGAGTCCGTGCATGCGGGCACTACGAGCGCCGCCGCAACATTCGATCTCCGCATTGCCAACGTCGATCCAGCGTCGATCGATCTGCGTCCCGTCACCGCCGTCGCCGATTTCTACACGGCGGATCTGCAGGACAATGGCAGCAACGATGTCGCCGGGCTCGTGGCGCAGATTGGGCTCGTGGTGTCGCGCATTGCGGAGCTCAAGCCGGACGCTGCGATCGTGCTTGTCGCGCACTCCACTGCTGGCATCGCCGCACGCGCGTTCGCCGCGGCGAATGCGTCGGTGGTGAAGGGGCTTGTTACCCTCGGCACTCCACACGCGGGCGCGCCGCTCGAGCCGCTCATCGATCCCACGCTCGGTGACGCGCTGCGCGTCATCGCGCACATGCTGCCGGTCGGCGTCGCGGCCGGCCCGCTCGAGGATGCACTCGCGCATCTGCTCGTGGCGCTCGATGGCTATCGCGCCATCGCCGCGGATGCGCTTCCGATCGCCTCGCCGTATCCGATCGCGGACTTCGCGGGTAACGGCTCGACCGACACCGGGGGCGTGCCCGCGCTCGCGCTCGGCGGAGCGCTCGGCGGAGCGGACGGCATCGATCTCGTGGCCGAGTTGCGCACGGCGCTGAGCGCGAAGATCGCTGCGACGACGCCCGCGCTTCCGACGCATCTCGGCTACGGCGTGCGCGTCGACATTCCGCTCGGCTCCGATGAGGACGGTGCAGTGACGGCGGACGCCGAAGTGCGCCTCGATCTCGGGAGACTCGCACTCGGCACGGGAGCGACGGAGCCGGCGCGGCCGGCGCAGGCGCTCACCGTGATGACGTCGATCGTGCGGCCGAGTGGGTGGCTGACGGGCGGGCCGGCCGCGCCGATCCGGGTGCGGAGTGCGGAGTTCGGAGTCGTCGTCACTCGCGGCGCGGGCGCACTGACGGGTGAGCCGATCGCGCGCTTGCACGAGGTCTCCTACCACGGTAAGGCGGCCGATCTGGTAGCATGGGGCGAGCCGCTGCTGGAATCGGGGCTGGGCGCAGTGTTTCAGGGGATCACGGCGACTGCCCCGGTGGCGGGATCTACGGTGGCGGGGCTCATCGCTGCGTTGCGAGCGCTCGGACTTGTCACCGATGATGGCGCGGGCACGACGGGAATCGCAGCGGATGCGATCGCCGTGCTCACCGCAGATCCGCTCGCTCTTCTCGCCCCTCGCATAGAGTCCGCATTTGCGGCACTGACCGTTCCGGGCTTCGCTGCGGTCGATCACAACACGTATCAGCTGTTGCTGTCGCCGCTTCCGATGGCGCTCGCGATCACGCTCGACCCACCGTCTGTTGCGCTACGCACGAGCGGCGCGACCGCGGGAGTGCAGATCAGCGACGAGATCAACATCGCGTTCTCCGCGACGCTGCCGCTGTCGACGAGGACGCCGACGATCACCGGCGCGCTCGTCGTTGGGCCCGCGACGGTGGCGTATGCATCGGGATCGCTGACGCTCGCGCTCCCGCCTGTCATTTCCGCGCTCTCGCTGTATCCTGCGCCGTCGGCCGCAGCCGCGCGCGCGGCATTCACCGCCGCGATCCCGCGGCTGCTGGTCGACACCGTCGCCTCCGCGCTGCTCGAATCCGCGCTCGGCCCGAACTACGCGGTGCCGAGCATCATTGGGCTGCTCGAAAATCCCGGCGCGTTCCTCGTGCGAGCGGACGCGCTTGGAGATGGACATGCATTCGACCCGGCGAAGCTCACCGATCTGATCGCATCGCTCGGCGTTCTCCCTGGTGGCATCACGCTCACAGCGACGGGGACGAATCCCGTTACCATCTCGCTCGCGACCACGGCGGCGCTCGGCGGCATCGTGTCGATTGCGGCTGGCCTCTCGATCGACCAGACGCGTCACCTCACGCCCTCGGGCTCGGTCACGATCCAGGCGCCATCGGCAGGACCGTCGCTCGTACTCGGAGTTGGCGGTACGGGCGTCTCGCTCGTCGTGACGACGGGTGGCACATCGTCGACGACGATTCATCTACTGCCGACGTTCGATGGCGCGGCCGCACTCGGTGGTGCGGCGAAGAAGCTGCTCCCAACTGCGCTCGACGCGCTGATCTCCGCGGTTGAACCAAATCCCGCAACGCCGCCGCCGATCGTCGCGCTCGCGCTCGAGGTCGCGGCCGCGCTCGATCTCTACGACGCGGCGGGCGGCTTCGATGCGCACGCCACGCAGCTCGCGGCGATGGTCGATGGCGCGTGGTTCGCCAACCTCTCGGCGACCGCTCGCACGCAGTTCATTGCTGCGGCGACAAAGCTGTTCAATGATGCCTCGTCTCCGCTGCGCGACGCCCTGCCGGGAACGTTCGCGGCTGCGGGCAGTGCGCTGCAGTGGACGTATCCGCTGCCTGCCGCGATCGCGACCGGTACGCTATCGCTCGCTCTCGGCTGGGATGCGCACGGCCCAACGCTCTGCGTCGGCGGTGCGAACGTCGCACTCTCCGGTGCACCGATCACGACGACGTTCGACGGTGGCTTCGCCGACGGCACGCTCGTCGCGGACGTTGCGCTTGCCGTCGATCTCTCGAGCAGCCTCGGCATTCCGGTCGCGCCGCAGCTGACACTCTCGCTCGGTGCGTCCGGCGTGGCGCTCGCGCTCATCCCGCTTGGCGCCGGCACTGCGAGCACGCTCGCAATTCAACTCGCGCCGCCAGGCGCGATCGTCGCCTCGGGCGAGGCCGCGCTGCAGTTGCTCACGACGTGGGCCGTCCCGCTCGCAGCCGACGCGATTCTCGGTGCCGCTTCGACTATGATGGCGATGCCGCTGTGGACTGGCGGCCCGTCGGCCGCCGTGGCGCTGACGAGCGCCGGCATCATCACGACGTGCGCGGGCACTCCGGCGACGTACGCGCTCGTCACGCCGCTCGATTTCTCGGGGATGCCGGGTCGCCTGCTGCGAGCCCTCTCCAGCGTATCGATGCAAATCACAGCGACACCGCTGCTCACGCTGGCGTTCGTCGATGATGCGAACGGAGTCGGCGTACGACTGCAAGGCAGCGTGCGGCTCGGACAGGATGGCAACACCGTCTTCTCGCTTCTCCTTGGTGGACCCGCCACATGGCTGGGAACGACGGCCGGAGTTTCGCTTTACCTGTTCACGATCACCGGCGACACCGTTACATTCGCGCCGACGCTTCACGCGCGCGGCATCGGAGTTGGCGTCTCGAGCGCGAGCGATGCGCCAGTGCTCGATGTAAGCGGCTTTCGTATCGGCGGGATCGACGGCTATCTCACCTTCGAGCTCTCCCTCGCGAACGGCACGGTTGCGTTGTCGGAGCTCGGCGGCGGAGTCGAGATCGACAAGCTCGGCATTCCCCTCAGCGCGCTCGACTCCGGATCGTCATCGAATCCCGTCGCCGCGAGCCTGCTCGGCAGCGGAAGCCAGCAGACGAGCGGCGACAGTGCCGGTGCAAACCCGACTGTCGACGTCATCGCGACGTATCTCGACGGTACGTTCGGCATCCAGCTCGCGGGTCAGACGCAGAAGCTCTTGATCCCTGTGCACGCGAGCCTCGGTCCGCTCTACATCGACCAGCTCGAGCTCGTGCTCGATGGAACGACGGCGGTCGAGATCGGCGTCGATGGCGATCTGAAGATTGCATCGCTCGATGTCGCCGTCGAAGAGCTCGGAGTTCGCATCCCCTATGCGGATCTGCTCAGCCCCTCCAACTGGACCCTCGATCTGCAGGG
>JBDTJH010000196.1:0-10019 GCA_039935955.1 Gemmatimonadaceae bacterium | reverse complement strand
CTGTCGAGCAGTGCAAAGAAATCAGGTATCAGATTTATCAGCATTCAGACCGGGTGCGCGTGAGGATGGCGCGACGTCCGTCCGGCGGACGGGTGAAGATAGTCTCGGCCTTACAGTGCAACAAGGGATTCGATGTGCTGGCACGCAAATTCCCTCTGTTGTGCGCATGAACGCGCCAGAGCCCAGCATGACGACGTTGAAAGACATCGAGCTCACCTGCCCCATCTGTCATCACCGCTTCGATTCGCAAGCGGTGCAGTCGACGAACTCGTTCGGTGGAAAGCGAACCGACTTTCACGAACGTGCGGCGGGAGCGCAGCCGCTTCCCTATCTAATACATCTCTGCTCGCGCTGCGGCTACGCCGGAAGCGAAAGAGATTTTGGTGACGAGGCGGACGTGAGTCCGATGCTCAAGGAGCACGTGTGGGATGAGCTCGCGCCACGACTGAGCGAAGGCGCGTTGACCGGCTCCGAGAAGTACGAATTCGCCGCGAAAGTCGCGCTGTGGCAGGGAGCGGAGCCGCGTCGCGTCGCGGATCTCCTGCTGCGGGCTGCGTGGTGTTGCGTCGATGAAGGGGACACGGAGGCTGAGCGGTATTTCAGACGGCGGTCAGCGTGGATGTTCGAGCGCTCGCTCGAGGCCTACGATGGTGTCGAGCGCGACGAGCGCGCCGTGCTCACCTATCTCGTCGGTGAGCTGTGGCGCCGCATCGGAGATTCGGCGATCGCGTCCGAGTGGTTCGATCGCGTGGCCGAGGAAGTGCTCGACGTCGACGCGCAGGACTGGTTGATTGCCGCCGCGAACCAGCAGCGCGATTGTCCGCGCGAGTGGTTCGGCTAACCGACGTTACGCATCTGGACGGGTACCGAAAATCCGATCGCCCGCGTCGCCGAGTCCAGGAAGTATGTATCCCTGGGCGTTGAGCTCGCGGTCGAGCGCGGCCGCGTAGATCATTACGTCGGGATGTGCGGCGAGCATGCGCTCGACGCCGGCTGGAGCCGCCACCAGGCATAGAAACCGGATGCGAGTCGCCCCCGCGCGCTTGAGCGATGCGACCGCGGCGACGGCGCTGCCTCCTGTCGCCAACATCGGGTCAAGTACGAAAAACTGTCGCTCGGCCGCATCTCCCGGCACGCGAAAATAGTAGTCCACCGGTTCGAGCGTCTGATGATCACGGTAGAGTCCGATGTGTCCGACGCGCGCCGAAGGGACGAGACGGAGCACTCCATCGACCATGCCCAGTCCGGCGCGGAGAATCGGGACGAGGGTGAGCTTCTTCCCGCTGACGCGTTGCGCGGTCATGCGCTCCATCGGTGTTTCGACGGAGACCGGCTCGAGTGCGAGATCGCTGGTGGCTTCGTAGGCCATCAACATGGCGATCTCCTCGACGAGCTCCTTGAAGATCTTTGTGGGTGTCGCACGATCGCGAAGGATCGAGAGCTTGTGCTGGACCAGGGGGTGCCCGGTCACCGACAGGTTGGGCAGCGGAGGGGTGGTCAGCATGCGGCTGAAGGTACTAACTTCGCAATCATGAAAGAATACCAGGCGGTCGTGCTGAAGCTGTCCCGCCGTGCTCATGACGACGAGGACGCGCTGACGGATCTCTTGAACGAGCGCAGTCGCGGAGGGTGGGAGCCCGCACTTCTGTCGCAGGATGGCGCGCGCATGACGGTGGTCTTTCAGCGCGCGTTGCCGGCGTCTCGCAAAGAGAAGTGACCGAGCGCGTAGCGGTGGTTCCGCGTCCGCGTGCCGATGCCGCGGAGCGCATCCTGCGCGCTGCGATCCGTCGCATCGTGACGTCGGGCGCGGCCGCGCTGACGATGCACGAGGTGTCTGAGGAGGCGGGGGTGAGCAAGGGGCTCATTCACTACCACTTCCACGACAAGGAAACGCTGCTCGCGCGCATGGTGGAGTGGATGACGCGCCATCTCGTCGGACGGGAGCGCGCGGCGCTCGCGGAGTCCGTCCCACGTCATGCGATCGATGATCTGTGGAAGTGGCTGGAGTCGGAGCTGGAGCGCGGGCAGATTCGCGTGCTGCTGGAGCTGGCGGAGTGGCGCGGGCCGCTCGTGCAGAGCGCGATTCGCGACTCGGCAATCGCGCGCCGTGACGCATCCTCGGCATCGATCGAACATCTGTTCTCGCTGCTCGGGCTGCGGCCGCGGATCCCTGCCCCGCTGCTCGCCGATGTCGTAGTCGCGTTCATCGATGGATTGTCGATCGCAATCGCGATCGATCGCGAGAAGAATGCGCGCGCGGCGTTCGACGTGTTCTGGCTTTCCCTGCTGAGTCTCACTGAGTAGCGGGCGGCGCTCGGACGAATCGACATGAGCGACTCCCGCGCGCTCATCGCGCGCCTCCTCGGCGCAGCGGTCGTGGCTGCGATGGTGGTGTGGCTGTCATTCGTGGTGGCGATCGTCGACGCGGGACGGCGGAACGAAACGACGCACGCGGATGCCATCGTCGTGCTCGGCGCCGCGCAGTACGAGGGGCGACCGTCCCCGGTGTTGAAGGCGAGGCTCGACCATGCGGCCTCGCTCTGGGCACTCGGGCTGGCGCCGCGGATGATCGTGACCGGAGGTCGCGGGATCGGCGATACGACGAGCGAGGCCGCGGTGGGGAGGCGGTATCTCGTGCAGCGGGGTGTACCGGCCGATTCCATCTCCATGGATGTGGAAGGGCTGACGACAAGCCAGTCTATGGTAGCGGTACGTCGTTTTCTGGGACGGAAGCCGTCCCCGACGGTGATTCTGGTGAGTGATCCGTTTCACATGCTGCGCCTTGCGATCCTCACGCGGCGACTACATATGATTCCGCTGCTGTCACCAACGCGCACGAGTCCTATTTCAACCCGCGCCGGACAGCAGCTCAGATACGTCCTGGCAGAGTCGATCAAAGCGCCATATGCGCTGCTCGCGGGTGCCCGCTGAGTGCCATAACGCTCGCCCACTGCTCCTTCATACAGGTATTTCTACTGGCAGCCGTCGGGCTGCCTCTTGCGCTAAAGCCAATGGGACTATCACATTGGAGCCGCGAACTGTCACATTACCGTTACGTTAGACGTGCAACGAGCGGGCTCGGGCATCACTGACGGGCTCCATCACAATCGAATGGCGTTCTTACCGCGGGTAGCTACCATGCGCCTTGACGTAGCTGTTCCCGATCACTCGGCCGAAACCTTTTGTTCGTTCGGCGAGAATAATCGAATGAGACTGCTGGTCGCTCTCGAGCCGCGTCAAAGAGCGCTCGGGTGCGGAGGCGACGTCATCGCCATCCTGTCCGCATCATCCCCTTCCCACTTCCTGGCCGTGTCTCCGCACCTACTCGTGGGGACTCGATTCGCGCCCTAAAACACTCCGCCGGCCACCGCCGGAGTGCGCAGCTGCTTCGTGCTGGATCATTGCAGGATGGGAGCAATTCCCCCCACGTGTCTTCCGGAGGTTTCTGAATGCGTATGACTCGTACTGTGGCTCTCGTCGTCGGCGGGCTGGTGCTCTCGACCACGCTGGGCGCGCAGGAGCAGGTGGAAACGAATACGAAGAAGGCGGCGATGCGCGAGCCGACCTTCACGAACGTCACCGATGAGATGCTCAAGAACGCCCGTACGGACGGTAAGAACTGGGCGATCTACGGGCGCGATTACACGAACCAGCGCTACTCGCCGCTCGCGCAGGTCACTGCCTCGAACGTGGGCTCGCTCCGGATGTCGTGGATGTTTCAGACCGGCATCTCGCGCCTCGGCTCGTTTGAGACGAGCCCGATCGTCGTCGACGGGGTGATGTATGTGACGACGCCGTACAACACGGCGATGGCGGTCGATGCCCGCACGGGCCAGCAGATCTGGCGCTACGAGCATAAGCCGAGCATCACCGCGCCGATCTACTGCTGCGGCCCGAACAATCGTGGCCTCGCGATCTCCGGCGGTACGGTGTACATGGGAACGCTCGACGCGCGCCTTGTCGCGCTCGACTCGAAGACGGGCGCCGTGAAGTGGGACGTGGAAGTCGCCGATCCCGAGGCGGGCTACAGTCTGACGATCACGCCGCTCATCGTCGACAACGAAGTGATTGTTGGCACCTCCGGCGCCGAGTACGGCATTCGCGGATTCGTCCGCGCGTACAACAAGGACGACGGCAAGCCGATGTGGACGTTCTACACGCTGCCGGACAAGGGATGGGAAGGTGTGTTCGCCGAGAAGACGGGCGAGGGTGAGGATCTCAAGCGTAATATCCCCGCGGAGAAGGCGGCGATGGCGCAGTACGGCGATGCGTGGAAGCGTGGCGGCGGCTCGGTGTGGATGACGCCGGCGTACGATCCCGCGTCGCACAACATCTTCTTCTCGGTTGGCAATCCGTCGCCCGATCTCGACGGCACGGTGCGTCCCGGCGACAATCTGTATACGGAATCGATCGTCGCGATCGACGCGCGCACGGGCGAGTACAAGTGGCACTACCAGCAGGTGCCGCACGATGTATGGGATTTCGACGCCACGAGCCCGCCGGTCATCGTCAAGCTGAAGAACGGGAAGACGGCGGTCGCGGAAGCCGGCAAGACGGCGTTCGTCTACGTGCTCGATGCGGAGACGGGGAAGCTCATTCGCAAGTCGGATGAGTTCAACAGACACGAGGCTTACTTCTCGCAGCCGACCGCGGACGGCGTGCGCATGCTGCCGGGCGCGAATGGTGGATCGGAGTGGTCGCCGCCGGCGGTCAATCCGACGCTCGGCTACATGTACGTGCTCGGGCTCGAGCAGCCGATGAACTACATCACGCACTCGGCGCCGCTCGAGAAGGGAAAGCTCTGGCTCGGCTCTGCGTTCAAGGCCGTCCCGGGCGAGAAGCAGTTTGGGACGTTCACGGCGATCAACCTGAACACGGGCAAACGCGCGTGGCAGGTGAAGACGGATCAGCCGATGATCGGTGGCGCGCTGGCGACGGCCGGGAATCTCGTCTTCACGGGCGAGGGCAACGGCCATTTCAACGCGTACAACGCGACGACGGGGAAGACGCTGTGGACGTTCCAGGCGGGTGCAGGCTGCAATGCGCCGCCGGTGACGTACACGCTCGACGGCAAGCAGTACATCGCCGTCGCGTGCGGCGGTAACTACCAGCTCGGCTATCCGTTGGGCGATGTCGTGATGGTGTTCGCGCTACCCGGCGGCGCACCTGCAATGAAGAAGAGGAAATAGTCGCAGAAACGCCGGACGGACCTTCTGGTCTGTCCGGCGTGTTTTGCGTGGAGGACATGGTGGGCAGTCAGGGAAAGCTGTGGGCACTCGGAACGTTGGGACTCGGACTTTTGTTGGGTAGCGCAGCGGCACCGGCGGCCAGCAGGCAGGCGCCGACGCAGCTCGCCGGACGTGACTGGCAGAAGTTCGGGCCGAAGGAGAAAGACGCGTACGTCGCGGGCTTCATCGCAGGTGCGGCGGTGCGCGGTGGGACGGCGGCGATGAGTGTGGACACGACGCCGAGTAAGGCGATCGATGCGATGCGCGCAGCAAAGCAGCTCCCGTTTCCGTATTCGGTGTCCGTTTACGCATCACAGATCGACGACTATTACTGGTGGGAAAACCATTTGGACGTACCAATCGTCGATGTTATTGTCAGAACCGATTTACAGCTTCGATCCCATTGAAACACGCCGTTCGCGGCGAACTTCATTTGTGAGGAGGTGGCATCAGAAACTCGTTTGATGGAATCCCGTATGAAGGTGTTGTTCCGATCTCTTCGAGATCAAAGGATTCGTTGGCGCTCGAGTTCTTTCGCGGTCCTTGTCTCTCGTTTTTCACTAGCATTGGAGAAGCAAGCATGAAAAGAATTGCAATCGTCACATGTGCACTTGCGATGGCGGCGGGGACTGCCAATGCGCAGGGGCTCACCATGCAGATGAGCAATGGTTGGAATTTTTCGTTTTCGGGTAACGTGAATGCGTTCCTGGTTTACACGGATGGGAAGTGCAGCACGGATGCCAGCGGTAATTGCGGATTCGGCGGTGGACTCGTTTCCACGGGCGCGGGCTCGAAGGCATCGGCGATTCGCACCGGTCTGCTTCCGGCGTTCGCGACATTCGAAGCGAAGGGCAAGGAAGGCGGCGTCGATCTCGGCGTGCACTTCGGCTTCGCTCCGCAGATCAACAACGCCAACGGCGTGCATGACAACTTCGGCCACGGCACACAGGCTGGCGCGCAGATCGACATGCGCCAGGTGTACCTGACGGCCGGTGGCACCTGGGGACAGGTCCTCGCCGGACGCGAGATCGGTCTGTACCAGCGCAACAACATCCTCAACGACATGACGCTGTTCGGCGTCGGTGCGATTGGCGGTACTGGCTATGGCGCTGGCGGGGGAACGGCACTCGGCCGCATCGGCTTTGGATACGTCTATCCGAACTTCGTTGCGCAGATGACGTACAGCAGCCCCGCGACGAGCCCGGCGCAGATCTCGATCGGTCTGTTCGATCCGAGCGCGATTGGCGGAGCCGATGGCTACACGGTTACGAAGATTCCGCGCGTCGAGTCCGAGGTCACGTGGACGGGGCATTTCGGCGCGACGACCTCCGAGGCACCGAAGGGTGCTGACAAGGTCATGGTGTTCGCCAGCGGCGAGTGGCAGCACGCGCAGACGAATCAGGAAACGGGTGCGACGTCCAAGAATTCATACGGCGGCGCCGGCGGCGCTCGCGCGGACTTCGGCGGGCTGTCGCTCGTAGGTTCCGGATTCTACGGAAAGGGCATCGGCACCGTTTTGATGTTCGATTCCGGCAACGAGCTTGACGCTGCTGGCGAGCTCCACACGTCCTACGGCTTTATCGGCCAGGCCGAGTTCCAGCCGATGGGTACGCAGTGGAAGTTCGGCGCGAGCTATGGCGAGAACGATCTGAAGCAGACGGACGCCGATGTGAGTGATTGCGAAGGCAATTGCTTCTTCATGAAGAAGAACTCCGCGATCGTCGGCTCCGTGACGTATCTGTGGACGAAGTCGCTGCGTTGGGTCGGCGAGTACACGTACACGAAGGCGACCGCGCAGACCGGCGAGAAGGCGACGGCGAACCAAGGCGCCATCGGCATGATGCTGTTCTTCTAGGCTCCACCGCTCACTGTTGCATACGCGGGCGGTCTCCCTTCGGGGAGGCCGCCCGTGGTGCATCAGGGGACCGGGATCGTGATCCGCAGCGTCGCGACGTTGTCTGTGTAGCTACTCTCGCGCAGAATGCGGCAGAAGTTCTGCTCGTCGCGCGTGGGGCACGCGTCGGTCGAGTCCGGGAGATATGGCGGGTTGACCGTTACGCGGATCACGTAGTCGCCCGCCGGCGTCGGGTGAGTGGAATCATCGAGCACGAAATACTGGCCCGGTAGCGTACGCGCGTAGATATCGGTCCAGCCGACGTGCACGCCCTGATTGCCGCGTGTCGTGAGCGTGCCGCAGCTGCGATACACCCAACTCCTCGGATCCACGCCGGGCATGAACGGCTCGCTGTCGTCGAGGCAGAAGCCGCGCTTCCGCGCCAGGATCGGGGCGCCGAGGGCGCCGCCCTCGAGCACCGGGAGGAGCTCGTAGGTCGCGTAGTGCTTGTAGTGGAAGTGATTGTGACAGGGCGCGTACTCGAAGAGGCCATCGGAGTCGCTGAAGTCGCCGTCGTGATTCGGATCGATGTGCGCGAGCGGATCGCCGACGTACACGTCGGCATCGCCGATGTTCGCCGTGCTCACGGAGAAGCGCAGCACGCGATGCATGCCGGGCGTGATGCCGTACTCGATCGATGTGCAGGATCCCGCCTCGACGAAATCGCTTCCGATTGTCCATGACGACGCGAGCATTGCGGAATCGACGACGAAGTTTGCGAGACCATCGAGGTCGGGGATGCCGTGCACGCTCGCGCTACTTGAATCGGAGCAGGCGGAGAGAACCGCTGCGGCGAGCAGCGGCGCGCATCGAAGAAAACGAGACGATGGCATTCGCATCGAGTGAGGGGGCGAGCAGAGGAGCGAGGCGCTACGGAGAAGCGCGATGCAACGAACGCGTCAGGCTTTGCTGAACGGTATTCGGTGGCATTGTCCGACGTCGAGCAAATAAGTGATCGCGCGTGAGTCGAATTGAGGCGGGAAGGCGTGGGAGTCGCGCGGAAGCGGACGCGGCGTGGGTGGACTCGAGCCGCAGAGCTCTGGGCACTCCAAGCATGGAGCTGCCAGCGAGAGAGCTCATGATCTCGATTCGCCGCCGCCGCTGCATCAAGGGCGCCTGCGCTCCCCACTATAGAGATTAGCCATTGTTGAGCTTGAACGAAGCGTTCGCAGCAGGTGAGCGGGAGAACGAGTCCTCTGTGCGCGGGATCACCCCACTTGGCGCGTGAGCCGCGGGCGTCGCATCTCTCTGTGGGCGGCCAGCTTGACACGCCGCCTACAGGGGTGCACTTTCTTCTCCCTATCCGGATGGATTGGGAGCACCCTGGTTCCACGCTTCCTGTTTCCTATACGGTTGAGGGGGCGGGACGTCACATGGCAACCAGTGAGCGAAGTCCCCCGAGCACGAAATCGTCCAGCAGGAATTCGCTCGCGCTGCTGTGTCGTACCTGAGTATCCCCGCAGTACCGCTCCATCCTCACTCTTCATTTCTCAAGAGGCAGCATTTATGAACCGTGTCACACGTTTTACTTCTTTGGCAGTCGTTGCCGGTCTCGCCGTTGGCGCCGCAAGCGTCAATGCGCAGGATCTGCAGACGATGTCCAAGAATGCAAACCAGTGGGTCATGACCGGGCGGACGTACGATCTCCAGCGCTACAGCCCCCTCGATCAGATCACCACGTCGAACGTCAAGGGACTGCACGTGGCGTGGACGATGTCCACAGGCACGCTGCGCGGTCACGAGGGCAATCCGCTCGTCATCGGCAGCACGATGTATCTCCACAGCTCGTTCCCGAACAAGGTGTACGCGCTGGATCTCACGAAGCCGGGCGCACCGCAACTCTGGCAGTTCACGCCCGAGCAGTCGTCGGACGCGATCGCGATCGCCTGTTGCGACGTCGTGAATCGTGGTCTCGCGTTTGATCCGAAGACGAACCGTCTCGTGATCGAGCTCCTCGCCGGCGATGTGCTGGCGCTCGATGCGAAGACGGGAAAGCAGGCCTGGCGCGTGAAGTCGGCCGACTACAAGAAGGGCGAGACGATGACCAACGCCCCGCTTATCGTCAACGACCTCGTGCTGACCGGCGTCTCGGGTGGTGAGTTCGGCGTTCGTGGCCGCATCACCGCCTTCCACATGGCGGATGGCAAGGAAGCCTGGCGCACGTATTCCACCGGCCCCGACAAGGACGTCGGCATCACGGACAACACGCTCAAGTCCCCTTATGCGTCCGCGCAGGGCAAGGACCTCGGCGTTTCGACGTGGCAGGGTGACGAGTGGATGCATGGCGGCGGCACGACGTGGGGCTGGTATTCCTACGATCCTGCGCTGAACCTGTTCTATCATGGTTCGGGAAATCCGGGCACGTGGAACCCCGACCAGCGTCCTGGCGACAACAAGTGGTCGATGTCGCTGTGGGCACAGAACCCGGCAACGGGTGAAGTGCGCTGGGTCTACCAGATGACGCCGCACGATGCATGGGATTACGATGGCGTCAACGAGAACGTGCTCTTCGATCATGGCAGCCAGAAGCTGCTCGCCCACTTCGACCGTAACGGCTTTGGCTATACGCTCGATCGCACGACGGGCAAGGTGATCGTCGCCAAGCCGTATGGCCCGACGAACTGGGCCAAGAGCGTCGATCTGACGACGGGTCGTCCTGTCGAAGATCCGACCAAGCGCACGACCGCCAAGGGCAACACCGAGGGCATCTGCCCGGCCGCCATTGGCTTCAAGGATCAGCAGCCGTCGGCGTACTCGCCGCAGACTGGGTTGTTCTACGTTCCGACCAACAACATCTGCATGGACTACGAGGGCGTCGAGGTGAAGTATGCCGCGGGCCAGCCGTACGTCGGTGCGATCGTTCGCATGTTCCCGGGCCCCGGTGGAAACCGCGGTGC
>JBDTJH010000195.1:0-3134 GCA_039935955.1 Gemmatimonadaceae bacterium | reverse complement strand
CCCCGACTGATAGTACGCCGATCTCCCCCACACTCGGCACGCCAGGTTCTGATAGGCGAGCCAACCGTTCACCATGATATCGAGGGCAGGCGATGGAGTCTCGATCTGGACGCCGCCGAGCATGTCGCGCCAGAATGCACGCGCGGTGTCGAGTGACTTGTTGATCGCGCCGAGATTCTCGTACGTGTGCAGCAGCGACCGCGCCTTCGCCTCGTTCTCGGCCTCGCCGAGCAACAGCACGATCTCGACGGTGGCGCCGGGGGGAATCGTCACCGTCGTCCGAAAGGCGGCGCACGGATCGAGACCCGCACCGGTGCGACCATCAAGCGGCTCGCCCGAGTGCATCGCGGACGGATCGCTTACGCTGCCAGTGCGACCGAGGAACGCGGTACGGTCCGCCGTGGCGCTCGGCTTCGAGCCCGCCGGAGCGACGAGCGCGGCGAACGCGGTGCGATTGGAGAACTCGCCGCGCGAGCGGTTGGTCGCGAGGATCGCCCCCGATTCCGCATCGCGCGCGGTCACCACGCTCGGCGCCGTCTCCCACGGCACGCCTCCGAGCACGAGGTGCGCGTAGCTCGTGATGCTAATCGTCCGCTGCCGCACGCTCGTGCTCTTGAGCCGAATGCGCACGAGCTTCACCGGATCGCGCCGAGGCATCCACGTCGTCGTCGTCTGCTCGAGCTCGTGACTCGTGTGATTCCACGTGGTGTACCCGAAGCCATGCCGCACCTCGTACGGACGCGGCGCCGGAGTCGGACCCGGCAGCGGCGACCAGAAGACGCCGCTCTCCTCATCGCGCAGATAGATCGCCTCGCCGTACGGATCGGACACCGGATCGTTGAACCATGGCGTGAGCCGGTTCTCGCGGCTGTTTGCGCTCCAGCTCGTGACGGCGCCGCCTGCTGTGACAATGAAGCCGGCGCCCTCGTTGGCGATAACGTTCGACCACGGCATCGGCGGCCAACGCAGACCGTCCGGGGTTGCGTCGAGGCGGATGACGTACTCGGTGCCATCACGGGAGAAGCCACCGAGTCCGTTGAAGAAGCGGAGCTCCTCGCTCGCATTGGCGACGATTGTCTTCTTTGGCGCCTCGGCCGCGCGATACCGATCGGCAGCGACGGCGGCTGGCTTCGGGGCTGCCGCGCGCTCAGACACGCCTCGCGACACAGGCGCGCCGCGCTGAGCGACGATGGCCATGACCTCATCGCGCGTGTGGCCAGCGGCGAGCATCGCAACGAGCTCGGCACGCCCGCCGGAGGCGAGTGTCACCACACTCTGCAGCGAGAATATCGGATCGAGCACCGCGCCAGTCGTCCCACTCAGCGCGCCGCCCGCATCGAGCGACATCGGTCGCGCAGTCGTGCGTCCGCGCCCGAGGAAGCGCATGCGGTCCGTTTCGTATGAGGGCTTGGTCGCACCGCCGACGTTTCTCAGCGTGTGGACCACCCACAGCGGCTCGTCATCCACCGCGCGCAACCTGCGCATCGCGAGCAGCGCCTGCGTCGACGCGTCCCACTCTGTCTGCACGAAGAGTTTCGAGAACGCCGGATGCGATGCGTCCGCCACAGGTGTGTTGAGCACGAGCTCCGCATACGTCGTCACGTCGAGCGTGCGCGCGCGTCCGCTCAAATTCTCGATCGTCAGCCTGCGCTCCTCAGCCGGCGTGTTCGTCGCGAGCGTCACCTCGAGCGTCGTGCGGATGCTGTCGTGCTCGCGAACGAGCGTCACACTCCCATCCTGCGCGATCGCCTCGTACGGATCAAGCGCATTGCGCACGGGCTCCGCTCCCGCGCTCCACACGTCGCCGCTCTCGAGATCGCGGATGTAGAGCACGAACGCATCCGTCTCGCGCGTTCGATCCGGCGTGCGGCGGGTGATCGCGAGCGCTCCGAAGTGCGAGCTCCCGGTTCCGTCGTCCGCGATCATGAGGCAATAGCGGTCATTCGCGAGGATGTGCTCCCCCGCGACCGTGCTGCTCTTAGCGTTCATTGGTCCGTTGATAAGTCAGAGCGATCGTCGCCGGGAGGTGCCGAACTATCACCTCGCCATTCGACGATTGCGTCACCGTACTTCCGTCCACACGTGCGCTCGCGATCGCGCGATCCACCGGCGAGCGAAAGGCGATGCCGCCCGGCGGGATCTTCAGCGGGCCACTCAAATGGGCGATAAGTGAGCGCGCAGTTGCGCGAATGTCAAAATCGATCGGCCCGTACGGAGTGCCGAGCGCGTGCACTCTCACCCCCGGCGCCTCGCGCACCCACCGCTCGGCGATCCCCGCGCCCACCACGAGCGCGCTGTCCGACGCGCGATCGTACGCGAACATGTCGAGAACCGAGCGTATATAGTCCGAGCCCACCCACGTGTGCGGCATGTCGCCGATGAACTTCGGCGTGTCCCGATCGTGCCACACCACCTCTGCCCACTGCCGCCAAGCGGCCGGACGCTGGCCCTCGAAGAAGAAGTCGAGCATCGAGAGTGCGTGTTGCTTCTCGCCGAGCCGAACGAAAGTGCCGATGGTGCGAAGCTCGTAGGGCGTGTATGCCTCCCACTTTGCACCTGGAACACGTCGCGCCACCGAGTTCTTCCAGTACTGATCGAACGTGTTTCGGAGCGCGGTATCCGGCAGCGACGCGAGCTCCCCAACCGGCGCGACGCCGACCGTCGTCGATGTCGCGTCGAAGTCGCCGAGCTCCACGGAGCCGGGGAGGAAGTCGATGTGATGCTGCGCCATCGCCGCGCGATAGGACGCCATGATGTCTGCGCGGAAGGTGTCGCGCTTCGCCGCGAAGTCCTTCGCTTCGGCCGGGTGATGCAGCACGTTCGCCATGAACGCCGCATCCGCGTAGCCGCGAAGTCCGAAGAGATCGTCCCAGAACGAGTGCATCGCCTTGGCCGAGTAGCCTTCGTGGCTGATGGACGGGGGGAAGAGTCCGCGATACGCGCGAGCCGTACCGTGCTCGTACTCGGACGTCAGTCTCTCGCCGCGGAGCGTATCCATGTATGCGACCGCGCCGGTGACGTGCGGCCACATCTTCGCGAGGAACGCGGTGTCCCCGGTGTAGCGGAAGTAGTCGGCGATGGCGTAGACGAGCTCACCGTGGCTGTCATTCTCAGGGACGGGATCGGCGCCGCGC
>JBDTJH010000194.1:0-4163 GCA_039935955.1 Gemmatimonadaceae bacterium | reverse complement strand
CCCTCCAGCCCGAGCAGATCCGCTTCGTCTCGACCGTCACCGCCGGGCGCGTCGAGCGCGTGCTCGTGCGCCCTGGCGCCAAGGTCGATGCGGGGACGGTGCTCGTCGAGCTCTCGAATCCGGATGTGCAACTCGAGGCGCTGACGGCGGAGCAGCAGCTCAATGGCGCGGAGGGCGCGCTCGTCACGCTCAAGACGAATCTCGAGACCGCGCGCCTCAACCAGGAAGGTGTCGTCGCAACGACGCGTACCGATTACAACGATGCAAAGCGCAACGCCGACGTCGCGGATGGTCTCGACACATTGCTCTCGAAGAACGACGCCGGAAAGGCGCGCGACAAGAGCGTCGAATTCGCGACGCGCATGCGAATCGAGCAGCAGCGCCTCGCCGTGATGTCGGACAACATCAAGCAGCAGATCTCGCTGCAGCAGGATCAGGTCGCGAAGCTGCGCGACATCGTGCACTACCAGGAAGCGCGTGTGCAGTCGATGAAGGTGCTCGCTGGCGCCGACGGCGTCGTGCAGGACATGGAGCTCCAGCCAGGGCAGTGGCTGCAGCCCGGAACGCTGCTCGCGAAGGTCGCACAGCCCGGGAAGCTCAAGGCGGTGCTCCGCATTCCCGAGACGCAGGCGAAGGACATTCAGATCGATCAGCCCACGCAGATCGACACGCGAAACGGGATCATCGCCGGCCACGTATTTCGTATCGATCCCTCGGCCCAGAACGGAACGGTGGGTGTCGAGGTCTCGCTCGACGGCACGCTCCCCGGTGCGCGCCCCGATCTCTCCGTCGATGGCACCATCGAGATCGAGCGGTTGAAGGACGTGCTCTACGTCGGGCGCCCGTCATATGGGCAGGCCGAGAGTACGGTCGGGATGTTCAGGCTCTCGCCGGACGGCAGCGAGGCGACGCGCGTGAACGTCAAGCTCGGACGCAGCTCCGTGAACACTATCGAGATCAAGCAGGGACTCAACGTGCACGATCGCGTGATCATCTCGGACATGTCCGCGATGGACTCCCACGAGAAGGTGCGCGTGCAATAACGATCGGGAGTTTCGCTTTCGCTGCTCCGCTTCCAACACCATCGCCCTCACTCACGCGAGCACAATGACGACCCCACAGCCATTCTCTTCCGGCACGACGACGCTCGACTCACCGCTTCTTCGCCTCGATGGGATCACGAAGGTCTACTACACGGACGAGGTCGAGACGCACGCGCTGTCGGGGATCCATCTCGAGGTGAAGCGCGGCGGCTATCTCGCGATCGCGGGGCCCTCGGGCTGTGGCAAGACGACGCTTCTCTCCATTCTCGGATTGCTGGACACACCATCGGGCGGCACGTATCTGCTCGACGGCGAGCCCGTCGGCAAGTTGAGCGCGGCCGAGCGTGCGCGCGTTCGCAATCGGCAGATCGGCTTCATCTTCCAGGCGTTCAACCTGATCGGCGACCTCACGGTGTACGAGAACGTCGAGCTCCCGCTCACCTATCGCGGCATGGAGGGGAGCGAGCGGAAGAAGCGCGTGCACGATGCGCTCGAGAAGGTCGGCATGTCGCATCGGATGAAGCACTATCCCTCGCAGCTCTCGGGCGGTCAACAGCAGCGTGTCGCCGTCGCGCGCGCGGTCGCGGGCGAGCCGCTCATTCTCCTCGCCGATGAACCGACGGGTAACCTCGATTCGACGAATGGCGAGGCGGTGATGGAGCTGCTGCGCGATCTGCACCGGCAGGGCGCGACGATCATCATGGTCACCCACGATCCGCGCTATGCGCGCCACGCGGATCGTTCGATCCATCTGTTCGACGGACTGATCGTGGAGGATCTCAATCAGGAGCAGGCTCGCCGCGACGAACAGCAGTTGCGCGAATCGGGATTCGAGGTCAGCTGACCATGGAAGCCTTCGTTCGCGATCTGCGCTACGCGCAGCGGATGATCATCTCGCGCCCCGGCTTCACGGTGCTGGCTGTCGTCTGTCTGGCGCTCGGCATCGGCGCCAGCGCGGCGATCTTCAGCGTCGTGAACGGAGTGCTCCTCAAGCCGCTGCCCTTTCCCGAAGCGGACCGGCTGGTGGCATGGGGATCGAGCCGGGGGAAGGCGGAGGCAGGCGCGCTGTCCGGGCCGGACTTCGTCGATCTGCGCGGGGCGACCAAGCGTGCAGACCTCGCTGTATACACGGACGACGCTTTCAGCCTCAGAAGCAACGATGCGACGCTGCAATTACGCGGTGCGCGAATTTCCTCGAATCTCTTCCGAGTGCTGGGTGTCGCGCCGATACTCGGCCGCTCCCCCACGATGGAGGAGGAGCTACCGAAGCGCGGTCGGGAGGTCGTGATCAGCTACGGCGAGTGGAAGCGCCAGTTCAACGGTGACCCGAAGGTAATCGGCAAGGTCGTGCGCCTCGATGCGAACGACTACACGGTGATTGGGGTGATGCCGAAGGGGTTCAGCTATCCGAGTCGCGCTGTGGAGATGGATGCGTGGGCGCCGCTCGAGCTCGCGGGCGATTCGACGTTCGAGCAGCAGCGCGGCGCGCACTATCTGAAAGGAGTCGGACGTCTCGCTGCAGGAGCGACCGCCGGTGAGCTGCTTTCCGAGCTGCAGGCAGGCGTCGTTCACCTGCGAGAGCTCTACCCGGCATTCGGCGCCGAGCGACAGGCCGGAATTCAGAATCTTCAGGACACCATCGTGAAGGGTTCGCGGAGCTTGCTCCTTCTGCTGGCTGGCGCGGTGGGATGTCTGCTCCTGATCGCATGCGCGAACGTCGCGAATCTGATGCTCGCGCGCTCGTCGCTTCGCGCGAAGGAGGTTGCCGTGCGCACCGCAGTCGGTGCAAGTCGCTCGGTGATTCTTCGCCAGCTGCTGACGGAGAGTGTGCTCCTCGCCATGATCGGGGGTGCGCTCGGATTGCTGCTCGCGGTGTGGGGAACCGATTTGCTCCTCGCCATTGCCCCGCGCGCGATTCCCCGCGTGCACGACATCACGCTCGATTGGCGCGTCGTCTCGTTCACGGCGATCGTGACGATCGGTACCGGCTTGCTCTTCGGCGCAGCGCCGGCGCTGCAGCTCAGCAACTCCGACCTCAACGGCACGCTCAAGGATGGCGGGCGCTCGGTCACCGGATCCGGCAGCGGGAATCGCACCCGCTCCGTGCTCGTGATCACGGAGGTCGCCCTCTCCCTGATCCTGCTCGCAGGCGCGGGGCTGCTCAGCGCGACGTTGCTGAAGTTGGAGAGCGTCGATCCCGGATTCGACGCGCACAACATACTCACCACGCGGATGTCGCTGCCATCCTCCAGGTACAAGACCGATGGGAGCCAGGCCGCCTTCTACGATCGGATGCTCGAGAGAGTCCGTGCGACGCCCGGCGTCGAGGCGGTGGCCGGCGTGAGCATCGTGCCGATGGCCGGCGACGCGTCGATCAGCGGATTCGCCCTCGAAAGTGAGCCACACGGTCCGAACGATCCGCCCGCACATGGCGAGGCGGCAGACGCGGTCACGACTGATTTCTTTTCGGTGATGAGGATTCCACTCAAGGCCGGACGCTTCTTCACCGCACAGGATGACTCAGCCGGTCCGAAGGTGGTGATCGTCAACGAGGCGTTCGCGAAGAAGTACTGGCCCGGCGAGAATCCTCTCGGGAAACGCATCTATCCCGGGGATTCACTGCGCGCAGTAGTCGGCGTCGTCGGTGACGTGCGCCGCGACGCACTCGATCGGGAAGCCGCGCCGGCCTTCTATCTATCGAACCATCAATGGGGCTGGTCGGATCTGTCGCTGCTCGTGCGCACGCGAAGAAATGCGGTGGACGTCACCGCAGCACTGCCGCGCGACCTCGCGGCGCTCGACCCGGATCAGACGCTCGGTCCGATTCGCTCGCTCGAGACTGTGCTCTCCGCCTCGCTTTCCCGCCAGCGGTTCAGCGCCTCGCTCCTCGGCATCTTCGCGATGATCGCGCTCGCGCTCTCCGCCGTCGGCATCTTCGGCGTCATGACGGCGATGGTCACGCAGCGCACGAGAGAGCTTGCCGTCCGCCTTGCACTTGGCGCGCATCCGCGGAAGGTGCTCCAGCTCGTGATGTCGCACGGCGCCTGGCTGGCGGGGAGCGGGATCGCGATCGGATTGTTCGGCGCGTTCGCGCTGTCTCGCGTCGTCGCGGGGATGCTC
>JBDTJH010000193.1:0-14795 GCA_039935955.1 Gemmatimonadaceae bacterium | reverse complement strand
TCGGGGTTGAGCGCGAGCGAGCGCTCCCAGTACGCGAGCGCCTGCTCCTTCTCCTGCCACTTGAAGCGGATGTTGCCGAGCTTGAAGTAGACGTCGTCGCCGAGCGCGGGGTTGATCTTGATCGCGCGCTGATACTGGTCGAGCGCCTCTTCGTACCGCAGCGCGCGATAGAAGTAGTCGCCGAGATTCTTGTGCAGCTGCGGGATGGTACTCCCGTCGCCCATCGCCGCCTCGGCCGCGAGCGCCGCGGCAGCGTAGTCGCCGCGGCGCTCGTGCACCGCTGCGAGCGTGTTGCCGAGGACCGCGGCCTGCGGGTGCGCCTTCACGCCCTCGGTAATGAGCTCGAGGGCGCGATCGAGATCGCCCGCGAGGCCGGCGGCGAGCGATGCGTAGTGGAACCACGCGGGCGACGGCAGCCGCTTGCCGAGTAGCGCGCGCGCGGACGCGAGCGATAGGTTGGCCTCCTCGACCTCACCGCTGCGCAACGCGAGCACGCCGAACGACGTGCGGATGCGCGGGTCGTCGCCGCCGCCGCGCGCGATCGCCTCGTGCAGCATCTCGCGCGCCTCGTCGAGATGCCCGAGCCGCTCGAGCGCGTACGCGAGGTTGTGGAAGATCGAGGGGCGCGCCGTCGGCTGCGCGGCCGCCTCGCGGAGCGTGAGCACGGCCTCGGACCAGCGCCCATCGCGCATTGAGACGAGGCTGAGGAAGAAGCGCGCCTGCACGTCGGCGTCGTGCAGCTCGATCACCCGGCGGAACTCGCGCGTCGCCTCCTCGAACATCGCGGTGCGATAGAAGGCGACCCCGAGATTCCGATGCTCCTCCACGCGCGCCTCGCGCACGACGTCATCCTGCGGACGCGACTTCCCCACGCGCGCAATGAACCCCGCGGTCGCGAGCCCGTAGAGCGCCTTCCCCACCTCGAAGTCGCCGAGCCCTGACGCCTCGATGAGCGCGGTGACGTCGCGGCGGCCATCGACCAGCGGCGTAAGCTGATGCTGCGCGGGGGTGAGCTGCGCATCGCTCGCGGCGAGGCGGCCGGCGTCGAGCTCGAAGATCAGGTCGAAGCTCGGAATCTTCTTCTCGATGAGACTCCACTCATCGACGCGGCGCGCGCCCTCGAGGAGCAGCGACTCGGGATTGATCGAGACGAGGACGTCGTGATCGTCGGGACGCATGTCCGCCTCGAAGCTGAACGTCCCCTGCACCCAGGTGAAGAGATAGTAGACGGCCTCTTCGATCTGGACGCGGATGTAGCGGTGCAGCTCCTCGCGCGTGAGGATGTGCTGCTCGATGAGGATCTCGCCCAACCGCTTGTTGCGCTGCTGCGTGGCCTGCGCATCGATCGCGGCATCGAGCTCGCGTTGCGTGATGACGTTGTTTTTGACCAGCGTGTCGCCGAGGCGGTCGCGGCGGTTCACGATCGACGCATAGGAGATGCGCCCGCGATCGAAGTAGATGTAGCCGAAGTTGTTGCGGTCGGTGACGGAGAGACAGCCGGTCTTCTGTCCCATCGCCAACAGCTGCAGCACGTCGGGCAGGCTCGCCTCGCGGAGGCTTCCCTTGATCGCCACTTAGCGGAACTCCTCGATGGCGCGCCCGGTGACGTCGGGCCAGTCCCAGAGGATCTTCTCCTCGTCGAGGAAGAACGGATCGGCGTCGCGGCCGTTGGACTGCTTCGATGGGGCGGGCGCCGTGGCGCCGCCCTCGAGCTCCTTTCGCGCGAACGACGCGTTGAGCGGCACGCCGACGACGTCGGCGGCCTTCATCAGCCGCTCGACGATCCCCCGCATCTCGGCGACGCTCGCCACCGAGCGCGACGCGAGGAAGTCGATGAGCGGCCGGTCGAGCCGCTCGCCGACGTCGGCGAGATAGCGCGCGTAAAGCTTCTCGCGCAGCGCATGATCCGGCGCTTGGATCTCGACCACGAGCCCGCCCTCGAAGCGCGAGCGAAGCCGCTCCTCGAGCCCTTCGATCATCTTCGGCGCGTGCACGCTCGCGAACACGATCTGCCGGCCGTTGTAGAAGAGGCTGTTGAAGATGTGGAAGAGCTCCTCCTGCGAGCGCTCCTTCCCCGCGCACTTGTCGACGTCATCGAGGATGAGCGCATCGATTACGCGGTAGCGCGCGCGCCACTTCTCGATCTGCTCCTCCTGCAGCGCGACGATCAGCTCGTCGATGAACTGCGACGCGTTCACGACCGCGACGGTGAAGGCGCCGCCGCTCTGCGCGATCAGCTCGTTGCCGAGGGCGTTGAGCAGATGCGTCTTGCCCACGCCGGGAGGCCCATAGACGAAGAGCGGGTTGTACTTCTTCCCCGGCTCGTCGACGATCGTGTCGACGGCGTGCACCGCGAGCTGGTTCGACGCGCCGACCTCGAGCTCCGAGCGCATGAGCGTGGGGTCGGGACCGGGCGGCGGCTCCGCACCCCCGACGATGCGCGCGAGCACGAGCTCCGCCTCGCCGACGCGCTCGGGGTCCTTGAACAGCTCACTCGCCGCGAGCCCCGTGTCGATCTTCGATGCTTCGGCCTCGAGCTCGCGCAGCCTGCGGATCGACGCCTCGAAGCGCGAGAGCAGCGTGTCGACGTCGGGCTCCTCGGTCGCCTCGAGCGTGCGCTCGAGCAGAAGCGTCACGTAGCCGAGCTGGTGCCAGTACGTCATCGCCTCGACGACGCGCACGCGCCAGCTGTCGATGTGCTGCGAGACGACCTCGCTCAAGTCCGAGAGGAAGCTCGCGAACTCCTGCCCGCGCGCCTGCGATGGCACGAGCAACGGCGTGTCGGGCTTCTCGCCAAGCAGCTCGCGCACGGCGCGCGCGGTCACCGGCACTTCTTCGAGCGTCTGGCACGCGATGAGCCGGTTGAGCGCGCCCTGCAGCTCACGCACATTCGTGAAGTTGATGCGCGCAACCTCGTCGAGCACTCCCGCCTCGAAGACGACGCCGCGCTCATCACACTTGCTGCGAAGGATCGCGACGCGCGTCTCGTAGTCCGGAGTGCCGACGTCGACGACGAGGCCGCCCGTCAGGCGCGTGATGAGGCGCTCATCGAGATCCCCGATCTCGGCCGGCGGTCGGTCGCTCGTGAGCACGACCTGCTTCCCCGCGCGCTGCAGCGTGTTGAAGAGGCGCAGCATCTCGCTCTGCGTCTCCTTGCGACCCGCCAGAAACTGCACGTCGTCGAGGAGCAGCATGTCCACCATGTGGAAGCGCTGCTTGAACAGCTCCATCGCGCTGTCGCCGATCGCGTGGTTGAGTTCCTCGATGAACTCCTCGAGCGTCACGTACTCGACCGTGAGCTGCGGATTGAGCGAGCGCGCGAGATGCCCGATCGCGAGCATCAGGTGTGTCTTGCCGAGCCCGGAGCTGCTGTAGATGAAGAGCGGATTGTACGAGGTGCCGGGGGACTGCCCGACCGCTCGCGCCGCGGAAACGGCGAGCCGGTTGGCGCCCCCTACAATGTAATTCTCGAAGCGATACCGCGGATCGAGATCCACCGTCAGCGGCCTCCCGCGGCTGCGGCGGCCGGTGGCGTGCTCGTGCCCGCGCTCAGTCGGCGCAGCACGAGTCCGGCGATGCCGCGTAGCGTCTCGAACACGCCAGTGCCGTGCAGCGCATCCGCGGCGAACGATGGGACCTCGCGAAAGTTCAGCGCATCCTCCAGCTCCGGCACGCTCGAGATCAGCGACTTGGGGAGATCCTGCTTGTTGTACTGGATCACGAGCGGCATGGTGCGCACATCGATGTCGTGTTCCGCCAGATTCGCGTGAAGGTCCTGCATGCTCTCGACATTCTCGGCGAGCTGCCGCGCCTGGCTGTCGGCGACGAAGACGACGCCATCGGCGCCGTGCAGCACGAGCTTCCGCGTCGCCTGGTAGTAGACCTGGCCCGGGACGGTGTAGAGCTGGAAGCGCGTCGAGAAACCCGAAATCGTGCCCAGGTCGAGCGGCAGAAAATCGAAAAAGAGCGTGCGATCCGTCTGCGTCGCGAGCGAGACCATCTGTCCTTTGCGGTCGCCCGGCACCTGCTCGTAAATGTAATGCAGATTCGTCGTCTTCCCCGACCGCCCGGGGCCGTAGTAGACGATCTTGCAGGTGATCTCACGGGTGGCGTAGTTGACCAGAGACACGGCGCGTCAGGCGAGGGAGATGGACGACTCGCTGCCGTCCGCACCGCGCGGGGCGCGGCCGAACAGGATGGCGAGGTTGCGATTCAGATCGTGTTCGAGCGAAGCAGCGGAGATGGGCGTCTGCGGAACCGCAGGCGGCTGCGCGCGCTCGAGCCGCGCGCACAACTCCTGAAAATAGATGCGAACCAGCCCAAGTGAGCTTTCGGCATCGAAAACAGTGAGAAAAACGAAGCGGTGGCGCGTCGTCGGCACATCGCCGATGAAAATCTGCCGGTCCTTCCCCGCGTGATACATCTCGCGGAACGGTTTCCCATCCAGCTCCCGTCCGAGCTCGCCGGCGGACGCATGGATGGCGGCCGCCAGCGCGCACGCCGCCATCACGTCGACCGCGCGCGTAAAGCCGAACTGTCCCATCACCTGACCATTGGGATGCAGCAGGAGCGCGAAGAGCGCCCGCGCGTCATCGACGAAGGTCTGGAGCGGAGCCTCGATCCACGGCTCCGCAACATGGGTTCTCACGCGAGAACGCTCAGTGATTCGAGCATCGCGCCGCGAATGCGGCCGATGTGCGCGCGCGGCTCGGCAAGCGTCACCAGTACGAGCCCATCGCGGCCGATCGCGCAGATGTGGCCGCGCTCCGCCTCGAGCTGCAGGAATCCGATCGTACTCAGCCCGGCCGCGGCGGACGTGAGCCGCGCCTTGCGGTAAAGCGCAGCGGCGAGCGCCGCGACGACATTCGACTGGATCCCCACCTGCACGTTCGAATCGACGATGATCCCATCGGCCTCGCCCACGACGAGACATCCGAGCACGCCGCGCTGGCGGATAAGCAGCGACAAGGTGGCCTCGAACGGTGATGCGCTCATGCGACCTCCTCGAGCCAGCTGGTAGCACGTTGCACACATCGGTCCAGCACGCGCCGCACGAAGCCGAGCGGCACCGAACGCCCCGCCGCGACGAGTACCATCGACTCGTCGACGGCCGGCGCGAGCGCCACCGTCGCGAGATCGGTCTCGTACACCACCGCCTTCCACGCGCCGAGATCGAGATGCCGCACCGCACGCAACGCCTCGTCGCGCACGCCGGTCAGCGCCGCGCCGACTTCCTGCGAGACGTCCTGGCCATCCGCCGTGACGTACAGCCCCGCCGCCACGAGCCCGTCGGCGTTGAGCAGGAGCGCCGTATGCTCGCCCTCGCCGAGAATATCGGCGAAGAGGAGACGCGCCTCTTCCTCTACGCGCCGTTGCGCCGCGAGAAGCTCGGCGTGCCCCGGGACGCCCCCGTTGCCATTCCCGGCCACGTGCGCATACCGCAGCAGGCGCCGCACCATGCGCAGCGCCGTCGCGATCGACGAGTCGCCGCGGTCGTGCGTCGCCGCCTGGCTGAGATGCTGCTCGGCCTCGGCCAGCTTCCCCTGCTTGAAGAGCACGTATCCCATCCCCTTCCGCGCGCCGACGTGACTGGGTGCGAGCCGCAGCACCATGTCCCACTCGTCGAAGGCCTCCTGCAGCTCACCGCGATCAACGCGGATGCGCGCGAGCAAATCGTGCGCGTCCGCATTGTGCGCATGCCGCTCGAGTCCACGGTGCGCCACCTTGAGCCCGAGGTCGAGCTGCCCCGCGCGCCGCAGCGCCTCGCCGAGCTGCATGAACACGAGGCTCGACGGATCGCGCGCGAGCTCCTCACTGAGCCTTCTGATCTCATCAGACATCGATGTGCTCCTGCAGCAGGCAGCGAAGGCGGCTCGCCGCATCGCGTGCCGCTCGAATTCGTTGTGCGTCCGGACTTCCGGGATTGAGACGGAGTGAGCGCTCCCACGAAGACAGCGCGTCGAGGTAGTCCCCCGCCCACGCGGCGCAGTAGCCGCTCTCCGCGTGCAGCTCGGCGTTCAGCGGATCAGTTTCGATTCCGCGCGCGACGGCAATTGCCGCCTCGCCCTGTCGGCCGAGCCGGTTGAGCACGCGCGCGTACAGCAGATGTCCCTCCGCGAGCTCCGGCGACTCGGCCGTGATGCGCTCGCAGATCGCGAGCGCAACCTGTGGCTCGCCCGAATGGAGCGCGGATGCGGCCGCCTCGAGCGGCGCGACCGTCGTCGGCGACTCCGGCGTCGCGCCAGCGCCCGAGGCCTCCGGCGGATGTACGCCGTTTCGCAGCTCGACGATTCCCGTCGACAGCAGTCCGTACGCGACGCGCGCGACGTCGAACTCGCTCTGCGCGAGCAGCATCGCGATCGCGCGCAGGTCGCGCGAGCCATCGATCTCGGCCAACACCTCCCACTCGCGCGGACGCAGGTCGAGGAAGCCGGGGTGGTCGTCCGCGACGGGCGCGAGCACCGGGATGACGCCGAGGTGTGCGACCTTCCCCTCGATGCGCGACCATTCGTCGATGCGGCGCGCCGCTTCCATGAGCAGCGACTCCGTCGAGATGCGGATGTTCGCCTCGGCCGGCGCGTTGCTCACCTCCTGCTCCTCGAAGGAGAAGAAGCCCTCGCGCCACGACATCAGCTCGAAGACGACCTCTTCCACCTGAAAGCGCACCTGCCGCTCGAGCTCCTTGCTCGTGAGCGAGCCGCTCTCGACGAGGAGCTCGCCGAGCATGCGACGCGATTGCAGCGAGCGCTGCGCGTCGCGCGCACGCGCGAGGTCTGCCTCCGTGATCTTCCCGCCGCGGAGCAGCAGTTCGCCGAGCGGATGCGGATTGCTGCGGATCGCCGCGAACACCACGGCACCATGGTCGAAGTAGACCGTGCCCTGATTGTCGCGCAGCACGGACGTGACCGTGAGCGCACCAGTCTTCCGGCTGAGGTCGAGCAGCTGGAAGACATCGTGAATGCCGAGCTCGCGAAGTGGTCCCTCGATCGCCATCTACGCGACCTCCGGACGGCTCTTGAAGATTCGGAGGAGATCGGCGGCCGTGCGCGACTCGCGGCGCGCGCGGCGTGCATGGTCGCCATCGGGCTCGAGCTCGACCACGCGCTGCCACGTCGAGATCGCATCGCGGTAGCGATGGCGATCGGCGAGCAGCTGCCCCTTGAGGAAGAGGGCGAGCACGTGCCGCGGGTCGAAGCGCAGCACGCGGTCGATCGAGATCGCCGCGTCATCGTAGCGGTCGAGCTCGAGCAGCACTTCGCTCAGCGAGAGAAGTGCGTCGATGTTGTACGGGTCGCGACGCAGCAACTCGACCAGCGGAGGCAGCGCAGCCTCGACGCGTCCGAAGCGCCGGCGCACGTTCGCGAGCGCGAGCATCGCCTCGACGTACGTCGGCACGGCCTCGAGCGCGGCGAGCAGCGACTCCTCGGCCCTGGCCGGCTCCCCACGCTCGGCAAGCAGCCGCGCGAGCTCGTAGTGCACGACCGCGAAGTCGTGATCGAGATCGAGCGCGTTGCGGTACGCCGCGATCGCGCCGTCCACATCGCCGGCGAGGCGCGCGACGTCGCCGAACTCCTTGAGCACGTCGGCGCGCGCAGGGGCGAGGCGGCGCGCGCTGCGCAGGAGCTCGCGCGCCGCGGCGGGATCGCCCGCCCGCGCGCGCGAGGCGGCGGTGAGCAGCAGCGCCTCCACCGATCCGCCATCCACTCCCAGCAGCGTCTCGGCCGTCGCGCGCGCCTCGACCACGCGGTCCATCGCCAGCAGCGCGCGAGTCTCGCCGGCGAGGAGCTTCGGTTCGAGCGGCGCCGTGGTGCGCGCCGTGCGGTAGCGCTCGAGCGCCTCGCCGAAGAGCCCCTGCCGCATGAAGATGTCGCCGAGGATCGCGAACCCTTCCGCCGTCGGCGCGCCGCGCACGAGCGCACGATTCGCCTCGACGACGGCGCGATCGAGCATTCCCTTCGCGAGATAGTCGTGCGCGAGTACGAAATGCTGCTCCGGCGCCGCGGCGACCTCCGTCGACTTGCGCGTCTCGGGCTCCGCGGGCGCCTCCGGCGACAGCTGCGTGAACAGAGAATCCAGCAGCTCCGCATCGAACGCGAAGCTCTCGACGCCAGTTGCCGTGTGCTCGCCGCCGCCGAGCTCCGGCGCGATCGAGAGATCCGGATCCTCGTATTCGACGTCGATCGCGAGCTCGAACTTCTGCGGCGTGTAGTCCGGGTCGAGCTCGAGCGCGCGCTTCGTCGCACGCAGCGCACCCTCGAAGTCGCCGAGATTCGAGAGCGTGAAGCCGAGGTTGTAGTGCGCCTCCGCGAACGCCGGGCGCGAATGGATCGAGCGGCCGAACGCGTTGCGCGCATCCTCGAACTTCTTGAGCTCCGCGAGCACGAGCCCGACGCCATTCCAGGCGACCGCCTGCTCCGGCTCGAGCGTCAGCACCTGCCGGTACGACTCGAGCCCGAGCTGCAGCCGTTTTCCGCGGAAGAGCAGCAGCGCCAGATTCAGCCACGCCTTCACGAAGTTCGGCTGCGACGAGAGCGCCGCGCGGAAGGAGTCCACTGCGGCCTCCGTCTCGCCGCCGTGATACTGTGCGACGCCGAGATTGTTGTGCGCGATCGCGTACGCCGGATCGATCTCGAGCGCGCGCCGATAGCTCGCGGCGGCCGCGGCGTGCTGCCCCTGCTGGTGCAGCGCCACACCGCGCTCGCACCAGAGCTTCGGCGAATCCTTCTGCGCGACGAGGATCTGATCGTACAGCTCGATGGCGGCCGCCGCATCCTTCTTCAGCAGATGCACCTCGGCCATCGCCTGGCGCACGAGATTCTCATCCTCGTTGCGGTCCAGCGCGAGACGGTATTCCTTGAGCGCCTCCGCGTAGTAACCCTTCTGGCGGAAGGCGAGCCCCAGGTTGTAGTGCGCGAGATGTCCCGCGGTCGACAGCTCGAGCGCCGAAGAGCGGCGTTCCTGCCGCTCGGGAACGAGCTCGTTGTAGCGCGCCGTGTTGTAGCGGTCGATCGAGAGATTCGCCTGCGCGCGGGAGAGTGAGGGATTGAGCTGGATCGCGCGCTTGGTCGACATGCGCGCCTCTTCGTGCCGTCCGAGATCACCGAGCACGAAGCCGATGAGATAGTGCGCGTCGGCATTCTCGGGGGAGAGCTCGAGGGAACGATGGAGCGCGGCGAGCGCCTGATCGTTCAGCCCCCGATTGTAGAGTATTTCGCCGATGTACTGGTGCACGAGCGGGCTCTTCTCGTCGAGCGCGAGCGCGCGGTCGAGCCAGCACTGCGCCTTCTCGAGGTCGCCGTTCGCCTTCTCGGCGAGTCCGAGCTGCACGATGGCGCCAATGTCGTTCGGCGCGTACTGCAGGATCGCGTTGAACTCCGCGACTGCCTCCTTCCCGTCGCCGATGGCGGCGTAGGCGCGACCGAGCTCCCAGCGCGCGTCACGATCATCGGGGTGCGCGCGCAGGCGGTCGCGCAGCTCGGCGACGCGGCGATCGTAGTAGCCCGTGTGGAAGTACGCGACTTCGAGATTGCGCTGCGCGACCTGCATCTTCGGATCGATCTCGAGCGCGCGCGCGAACGCGGCGACCGCGTCCTCGTACATCCCCTTGTTGTAGTAGAGAACGCCGAGATTGTTGTGCGCGCCCGCATCCGAGCCGTCGATGCGCCGCGCGAACGACCGCAGGATGTCGCGGTCGCGCTCGGAGACCGGCGTCGTCGCCTTTCCGTTCTCGCTCACAGCAGCTTCACCGCGCGGAGAATGACCTGCAGCGACGCGGCGTCGGGAAGGAGCAGGAAGAAGCCGCGCAGCTCCTCTCCATCGCCCTGCAGGTAGAATTGCGTCTCGACCGCAACGACCATGTCGCGCTCCGTTCCGAACTGCAGATACGCGGTGTTGAGCACGGCCGTCGACATGTCGATCGCGAGGCTCGGGGGGGACGGCAGCAGCATGAGACCCATGAACTCGCTCAGCGCGTTCATGTAGGCACCGCTCAGAATGTTGCCGGCCTCCTTGATCGCCGACTGTTCGAGCTCGCCGAACGGACCGTTCGCGACGGTGGGGCGACGCAGCATCAGCTGGGCCAGGCGGACGGCGGTCGGATGCGGAAAGACGAGCAGCGTGCGTCCAGTGAGGTCGCCCATCATCTGCATGAGGACGGCGACGATCGGCTCTTCCTCGGGGAGGATGCGCGACGGGACGTCCTCGAGCGCGGCGATCGTGATCGTCGGGACCGTGATCATGATCGTGTCGCCGGTCATCTGCGAGAGCGCGGTCGCGGCATGTCCCGCGCCGATGTTCGCGGTCTCGCGGAGCGCGTCCAGCTCCATCGTGTTGAGTTGCAGCAGGTCCGCCATCGCGCGCTCCCTAATGAAGACTACTGACGTCTACGATCAGCGCGGGTGCGCCGTCGGCCAGGATCGTCGCGCCGCTGAACAACGGCAGCCCGTCGCGCACGCCGTCGAAGCCTTTCACGACGATGTCCTGCTGTCCGGCGAACTCGTCGACCACGAGCCCTGTGCGCCGCCCTTCGCTCTCGATCACGATTACCTGCGTCGTGCCATCCGCGCTCACCAAGCGCGCCTCGGGAAGCCCGACGACCTCGCGGAAGTGCAGCAGCGGCACGACCTCGTCGCGCAGCAGCATGACCTCGCGGCCCTGCACGCGACGACGCGCATTCTGGGTGAGGTCGACCGTCTCGCGCACGTGCGTCATCGGCACCGCGTACATCTCGCCGTCGACGCGCGCGAGCAGCGCGCGCACGATCGCGAGCGTCACCGGCAGACGGAGCGTGACCGTCGTTCCCTGCCCCGGCACGGACAGAATTTCGACTGCACCGCCGAGCGCGCGTACGCGCGTGAGGACCACATCGATGCCGACGCCGCGCCCGGAGATGTCCGTCACCTGCTCCGCCGTGCTGAAGCCGGGACGGCCGATGATGCGGATCAGCTCCTCGTCGGAGAGCGATTCGACGGTGGCGTCGACCAGGCCCTGCGTGCGCGCACGACTCAGCACCTGCTCGCGGTCGATGCCGCGACCGTCGTCCTGCACGCGCATCGTCACCATCTGCCGCTCGCGCTCCACGCTGAGTGTGAGCTGACCGGCGCGCGGCTTTCCAGCGCGCTCACGCATGTCGGGAAGCTCGATGCCATGGTCGGCGGCGTTGCGCAGCAGGTGCACGATCGGCTCGCCGATCTCATCGAGCATCGAGCGGTCGAGTTCGATCTCGCGGCCGTTGAGCGTGAGCTCGATCTCCTTTTTCAACGCGTGCGCGGCATCGCGCACGAGGCGCGGGAAGCGGTCGAATACCTGGCCGACGGGCACCATCCGGCTCGCCATGATCTCCTCGTGGAGATCGGCGATCAGCCGCGACGCCTGCGCCAGCGCCTCGTCGAGTGCGGGGTCGGCGATCTCGTGCGCGACCTCGGTGAGCCGTCCGCGCGCGACGAGCAACTCGCCCGAGAGATTGGTGAGCCCGTCGAGCCGTCGGAGCTCGACGCGAATCGTGCGCGGCGCGCGCGAGATGCCATTCGTGGCTCCGGACGGGATCGCATACTCCTGGGTCGTCATCGGCGGGAGGGTGCTCGCGGGCGCGCCCACACGCGCCCCCGTGAACGCCTGCAGGCGCGCGAGCGCCGGAGCCGATGATTCCTCGGCCGAGCCGCCGGCGACCTCGATTTCCACGGCGCGCTCGAGCGCGTCGACGGCCGCGAACAGCGTGTCCGTCACCGCACGGTCGACCGCGATCTCGGCGTGGCGCACGCGATCGAGCAGCGACTCCATCTCGTGCGCGAGCGACGTCACCGACGCGTAGCCCATCGTCGCGCTCATCCCCTTCATCGAGTGCACCGCGCGAAAGACCGCGCTCACCGGCTCCGCGGCCGTGGGCGAACGCTCGAGCGCGAGCAGCTCCTCGTTGATCGTCGAGAGCTGCTCGCGGCTCTCGGACTGAAAGAGCGCGGCGTACTTGGCGAGATCCATTCGTCGTCGCTCGCTATGCTCGCGACCGCGCGCTCAACCCAGCACGCGCTGCACCGCTTCCAGCACGCGGCTCGGCTGAAACGGCTTCACGACGAAGTCCTTCGCTCCCGCCTGAATCGCCTCGACGACGAGCGCCTGCTGCCCCATCGCACTGCACATCAGGATCTTCGCATTCGCATCGAAGCTCGTGATCTCGCGCACCGCATCGATGCCACCCATGTCGGGCATCACGATGTCCATCGTCACGAGGTCGGGACGCAGCGACTTGTAGCGCTCGATCGCCTGCACGCCGGTCTCCGCTTGTCCGACGATCTCGTAGCCCGACTCTTCCAGGATGTCGGAGATCATCGTGCGCATGAAGACGGCGTCGTCGCAGATCAGTACAGTGTGACTCACCCTGAGCCTCCGTTAGACGAGCAGGTGCGTGAGCAATCCGCGGATGTCCACCAATAGCACGGTTTGGGAGTCGATCTCCCCCATGGCGTAGACGATTCCGCCGGGGAGAACGTCGCCAATTGGGGTCTGCCAGCCGTCCGGGGGGACGGGTTGGACCTCGATTACCTCGTCCACGGCCACGCCAACGACCTTTCCCTCGTGCTCGATGAGCATGACCGGTCCGTCGGGGCGCGCAGGTCGGTCGGAGAGGCGGGCGACGAGGTCGACGACCGTCACCACCGTGCCGCGGACGTTGATCAACCCGCGGACGTACGCCGGCGCCCCGGGGAGACGCGTGGCGAGAGACGGCGGAAGGATCTCCCGCACCATCTCGAGCTCGATCCCGCCGATGCGATCCGCCAGCCGGAAGAGCAGCAGCTGGCGGGGCGAAATGTCAGGTAGTGAGGCGGTAGAAGCCAAGATCGTCCAGCGGATCCGGGTGCACCAGCAACGCCTCCGACTCCGCGACCGCAGCGAGGGATCGCTGCAGCTCGGCCGGAAGAGGCGAGCGAAGCTCGA
The DNA here is from genome assembly GCA_039935955.1 of Gemmatimonadaceae bacterium. GTDB lineage: Bacteria > Gemmatimonadota > Gemmatimonadetes > Gemmatimonadales > Gemmatimonadaceae > FEN-1250. The sequence continues at coordinate 1,865 of JBDTJH010000193.1, read as the reverse complement.
CGGATTCGCCGGTGACCGGATGCGGGAAGATCAGCCACGCCGCATGGAGGAAATGCCGGTGCTGCGGCAGCTCGACCAGCCGCCGCCCACCGCCCCCACCGTACATGTCATCACCCACCACGGGGTGTCCCACCGATGCGAGATGAATGCGGATCTGATGCGTGCGCCCCGTGTGGAGGTGCGCGCGCAGCAAATCGACAGACTCGAACCGGGCCAGTCGCACGAAATCCGTTTTCGCCGCTCGTCCGCTAGTGACGATTGCCATGCGCTTTCGGTCTCGCGGATCGCGGGCGACCGGTTTGTCCACGGTGAGGCGGTCGCCGTTGATGTGCCCCCACGACAGCGCGGCGTACCGGCGCACGATTCGCCGCGCCGCGAGGTCGGCGCCGAGCTTCCGGAGCGCGACGTCCGTCTTGGCGACGAGCAGAAGGCCGGACGTCTCCTTGTCGAGTCGGTGGACGATCCCCGCGCGATCCTCTCCATTCTCGAGCGAGAGGGGGCCGCCGCGCCCCTTGAGCGCGTTGACGAGCGTGCCGCTCCAGTGGCCGGGCGCCGGATGCACGACCATCCCCGCAGGCTTGTCGACGACCATCACGTACTCGTCCTCGAACACCACGGTGAGCGGGATGTCCTCGCCGATTACCTCGTGGGACGGCGCCGGCGGCATGACGACGACGATGCGGTCCCCCGCCTCGGGGCGATAACTCGCCTTCTCGCGCTTGTCGCTCACGGTGACGTTGCCATTCGCTATCAGCGTCGCCGCCTGCGTGCGCGAGGTTCCGAGCTCGCGCGCGAGGAGGAGGTCGAGACGCAGCTCGCTGTCCGCGTCGATGGTGATTTCGTGCGTGGCCGGTGCTGTCATGCGATCGGCGACCGGCAGATGGGCATCAAACGCTCGTGGTTTCGGTCACCGACTTGGGAACCGGCTCGACGATTTCCTCCTCGCCCCACAGCGCCCACGCGAGCAGAAATGCCCCGATGCTCACGGCCATGTCCGCGACATTGAACGTCGGCCACCGCCAGCTGTGAAAGCCGACGTCGAGAAAATCGACGACGCCGATCGGCGAGCGCACGCGATCGATGAGATTCCCGACCGCTCCGCCGCAGACGAGGCCGAGCGCGACGATGCGAAGCCGGTCGCCGGGGGCGGTCGTGCGATAGAGCTTCGACAGCACGAACAGCGCGACGATCGTGAGGAGCAGGAAGATCTGTCGCGAATACGGCCCCGCGCTCACGCCGAAGGCGGCGCCGGGGTTGTGCACGAGCGTGAGGCGCGCCCACTCGCCGAACACTTCGCGCGGAACGTACTGCGGCACGAGCATCGACTGCGCCATCGCCTTCGTCACGAAATCCACGATCACGACGGAGACGATGATCGACCAGAAGGTCGTCGAATCGGATTTACTTCTTTGCATCTTCTTCGCGCTGCTTGCACGTGAAGCACAGGCGCGCATGAGGAAGTGCATCGAGGCGGTCGAAGTCGATCTCCTCGTGGCAGCTGTGGCAGCGTCCGAACGTCTGCGGCGAGCGATAGAGCCGCCGCAGCGCCTCATCGATGTGCCAGAGGAACCGCCCTTCCGAGCTCGCGAACAGAAACGCCTTCTCGCGCTCCATCGCATCGGTACCCTGATCCGCCATGTGGAACGAGTACGAGCTCAGATTCCCGTCGGCGCTCTGCAGCGTGGCGCCGAACGCCTCGCCGTAGCTCCCGAGCTCCTTCACGACGCGCTTCCGCTCATCGAGCAGGCGCTTTTCGAAATGCGCCAGCGTCTTCTTGGCCATCGGCTTCTCTTTCTTAGCGCCTGTCGAGGACGGCATCGCTAATTCACTCTCGTCAAGGCAATGCGAACCGTCTCGGCGTCGAG
>JBDTJH010000192.1:0-31670 GCA_039935955.1 Gemmatimonadaceae bacterium | reverse complement strand
AGTACGCGCTCGAGGTCATCGCTCGAATAGAATGCAATTTCGATTTTGCCGCGCTCGTGATCGGCGACGGTGATCGTCACGTCGGTTTGAAGATGACGGCGAAGCTCGTTCTGTAGACGCTTGAGCTCTGCATTCAGTCCCGAAGCTCTTTCCCCGCCCTTCTGTTTAGCGGTGCGCGTAGACGATGTCGGCGCGGCAACGCGAGCGCGCTGTTCCACATCACGAACCGTCAGGCCTTTCGCGACTATCTCGCGGGCGAGGTCGAGCATCTCGCGCTCGCTGGCGATCGCGAGGAGGGCGCGTGCGTGGCCGACGGTGAGCAGACCGTCGCGGACCATCGTACGAATGGCAGTTGGTAAGTTCAATAACCGCAACATGTTAGCTACTGTGGACCGGTCCTTCCCGACGATCTCTGCGACCTCCTGCTGGGTGAGAGCGAAATCGGCGACGAGTCGCTGGTAGCCCTCGCCCTCCTCGATTGGATTGAGGTCGGCGCGCTGGAGATTCTCGACGAGCGCCAAGGTGAGGAGCGCACGGTCATCGATTTCCTTTAGCACCGCAGGAATGCGGGTCCAGCCGATTCTGGTGGCGGCGCGGAGGCGTCGCTCGCCTGCTATCAGCTCGTAGCCGTGGCCGTCTGCTGCGCGACGAACCGTCACTGCCTGAAGCAGGCCGTTGCGCTTCAGGCTTGCCTCCAGCTCGGCCAAATCCTCGGGGCGGAATTCCTTACGCGGCTGGAAGGGGTTGGGGCGAATCTCGGAGATCGGAAGGGAGTGAAGCGTTTCCCCGGGCTCGCGGTCGGCTGTCGCGGTGGCGGTTGGAAGGGGTGAGCGGGTGGCGAGGAGGGCATCGAGACCGCGTCCGAGGCGCCGGGGTTTATCGGTGGGCATGTCGGGGCTCGGATGTGGGTAGAGAGGCCGGGTTGAGTCGCGTGGTCATTCGGGAGATCTCGGCGATCCGGTGGACGCGTGGTCTGGATTGGCGGTGCGCTGGACCAGCTCTCTCGCTACGCTGAGATAGGCCTGAGCGCCGACCGAAGCAATGTCGTAGAGAACGATTGGTTTCCCAAAGCTGGGGGCTTCGGCGAGGCGCACATTGCGGGGGATGATCGTCTCGAAGACTTTCGGCCCGAAGTATTCTCGAGCGTCAGTGACGACTTGGCGCGAGAGATTCAGACGCGCGTCGTACATGGTGAGGAGGACGCCGTCGATGGCCAGGTCTGGGTTTACGCTCTGCTGGATGCGGTTAACGGTGTTCAGGAGCTGCGAGAGTCCCTCGAGTGCGTAGTATTCGCACTGGACTGGAATGAGGACCGCGTCTGCGGCGGCGAGCATGTTGATGGTGAGGAGACCGAGCGAGGGGGGGCAGTCGATGAGGATGAAGTCGTAGCGATCGCGGATGGGTGCGAGGGCTTCGCGCATGGCGAGCTCGCGGTCGGTGCGATCGATCAGCTCGATTTCGGCGCCGGCGAGGTCGGGGGTGGTGGGGGCGACGTCGAGATGCGCGAATTGGATGGCGCGGAGGATGACTTCGTCGAGCGTGCGCTGGCCGATGAGGGCATCATAGACGGTCGCCGAAAGCTTTTCGCCTTGGAGGCCGATGCCGCTGGAGGCGTTGCCTTGTGGATCGCCGTCGATGAGGAGGGTGTGCTGTTCGGCGACGGCGAGACTGGCGGCGAGATTGACTGCGGTAGTGGTCTTACCGACCCCGCCTTTCTGGTTTGCGATTGCGATGACTCGGGCCACGCACCACTCGGGGTCTGTGTGAAGCGCGGAATATAGACCCATCCGTGCGGCGGGGCTATGTGTGTTTCACGTGGAACAGCGAGATGTGGCGATTAGTAACCGTCTAATTGTGGATAATTACAGCGCTAGCGCGCAATGAGATAAATGCGGCTTATGCCATTAAACCGACCACGTGGAAGTCTATTTAGCGACAGTAACAAGCCGCCACCGCGCCATAACTCCGACAGTAATATTCGCCTCCCCCACACTTACCGGCGTCGCAGCACCTGCAAAGGCCACCCTCGCCCGATACATCGGCTGCGGAGCATCACCCGGTCCGCCCGTCGTCAGCTCGAGCAACTCCCCCAATTGCCCACCCGCCGCCTGCGCCAACACCGTCGCATCCGCCACCGCCTGCTTGTACGCATCCGCCAGTGCCACCCGACGCAGCGAGTCCGGCGCAGATGAGTGGAAATCCAGCGAGCTCACGTCGTTCGCACCCTTCGCGATCGCCGCATCTATAAGTGCCCCGACCTGGTCCACTCTCCTCACCTCCACCCGCACCGTGTTCATCGCGACGTAGCCCGTGATCTTCGGAGCCTTATCCCCCGCCTGCGGATTGTACACCTGCTCCGCATTCAGACTGTAGTTCACCGTCGAGATCTGATCGGCCGCAATCCCCTGCGCCTTGATCGCATCGATCACCGCGCGCTGCTTCATCGCATTGTCCGCACTGGCCTTCGCCGCGGTCGGCGCGCGCGTCTGCACTCCGACCGAGATCGTTGCACGGTCCGGGATGTAGCGCGCCTCCCCCGTCGCGCTCGTACTGATGACCGAGGGCGGATGCATCGGGGGCATGTTGCCGGCCGGCTGCTGCGCGGCCAGCGAGGCGGCGCAGAGCGCGCTTGCGATGAGCGAGCGATACATGAATCCTCCGATGATGTGCTACGTCGCATCGCATAGGCTCACAGCCAAGCGCGCAACCGCATTTAGTGTTGATTCGATACTATTTCGACGCCGAGTGCGAACGACTCGCCCCTGCGGCCATTGCTACTGCAAGGAGTCTGCTACAACGCCGGGCCCGCGCTCACGCGCCCGGCGTCACACGCTCCCCGATTCCCGGCGTGATCCTCGGGATCTCGGCTCGTGGCGCAACGCCCCTGCCACCCAGCATCCCCCTGAGCACGGCACGCCATCCCGGCGTCCGCGTCCGCCAATACGATCCCATCTCGAAGTCCGCCTCGTCCGGCGTGAAGCGCGAATAGCCCGACCATGAATACAACGTCAGTTCGCCAATCCGGATGCGATCACCACAGTCATAGATATCCACGCGAACACGATCGAGTCCCGCGCCCAACCGCTCAGCCACCGCGATCATGTCATCCAACCGACTCGGCCTCGGGAACTCACGGTCGACGATGCGACTGAAATGCCAGCTCAGACGCGTCCACTCCGGAGTATGGAAGGCGCCATTGCGAAGCTTGCCATCCTCCACGAAGACTGTGTTGATAACCGCGACCGTTCCATCGAAAACGAATAGACGAAGATCGTTGGATCTGGCGCCGTCAGCCGTCGTCACCGTCTGCTCGATCATCAGACACGGTGGCACTGGCGCGTAGCCAGGCTCATCGTAGGCCAGACCATAATTGTTCGCGAGCCACTTCGCGGCGCGCTCACGGATATCCGCCGTATCGAGAACGTCGTCGCGGGCGATCATGATGACTTGACCGCTCGAATGAGAGCTCTTGAGGAAATACGGCCTCGCGACGGCATCGAACGGTATGTCCGCCGGTGCGCCCGACCAGAGCAGCGGTATGATATGCTCGCGGCCCACCCGCTCGGCGATGTAATCGCGCACGGCGATCTTGTCGCAGAGGATCGGAAACAGCGGATTGAAGTCGAAGAGCTTCCGCCACTGAATCTTTTCGGTGAAGCGCCGCGGCCGGAGTAGATGCGGCGCTCGCCGTGTTTCATCGCATACGCGCGGCGCACGCGAAATGCCCTGGCGATCAGAGAGTGATACATGAGACTCCTCGCGTGGCTCGCGCTTTCGACGCAGCGACGTCGAGTCGCTCCACCAGTGCCAGACCCGGGAACATTCCGACTTTACCTGCGCCTGCGCCGCACATCCAAAGCTCTCGATCCGCTGCTCTGCTACGGCGCGGCGTCCGCTGACGCAAGACGGCGGCGCTCGATCTCCAGCACCAGATTCTGAAGATCATTCGGGCTCACCCCCGGCACGCGCGATGCTTGCGCCAGCGTCAGTGGACGCAGCGCGCCGAGCTTCTGCCGCGCCTCCGTCGACAGCGACCGCAGCTCGTCGTACGGCAGCGCCGGCGGCAACGGAAAGTCACCCATCCGTTTCATCTTCTCCGCCTGCACGCGCTCCCGCGCGAAGTAGCCCTCGTACTTGAGCTCGAGCTCCGCAGTGATCAGCGCGTCGCGCTCGAGCTCCGCGCCCACTCCCGTCGCTTCGAACAATGCCGCAAGCGATACGTTCTGTCGCTTCGCGATCTCGGCCGCGCGCATTGTGTGCGGCAGCTGCGCGCTCCCGGCCGCTTCCAGCAGCGACGTCACCTGCTCCGGACGTACACTCGTGGACTCCGCCAGTGCGCTCGCCTGCTCCTCCATCGCGAAGCGCCGCTCGACTACGCGCTCCTCGCGCTCCGTCAGCATCCCGAGCTCGATCGCCATCGGTGAAAGCCTCCGCAGCGCGTTGTCTTGCCGCACTGTCAGGCGAAACTCGGAGCGTGACGTGAATAGCCGATACGGCTCGTCGACGCCACGCGTCACGAGATCGTCGACGAGCACGCCGATGTACGAGCGCTCGCGTCCGAAGATCGCGGGTGGGTCGCCGCGAACCGCGAGTGCCGCATTCATCCCCGCGACGACTCCCTGGCCCGCCGCCTCCTCGTAGCCAGTCGTGCCGTTGATCTGCCCCGCGAAATAGAGTCCGCCGAGCGCTTTCACCTGCAGCGATGCGTCGAGCTGGGTGGGGGGGAAGTAGTCGTACTCGATCGCATAGCCGGCGCGCGTCATGCTAACCTGCTCGAGCCCGGGCACCGAGTGCAGCATGTCGAGCTGCACATCGGCGGGGAGCGATGTCGAGAGGCCATTCACGTATAGCTCGCTCGTGTCGTGTCCCTCGGGCTCGAGAAAGAGCTGATGGCGCTCGACGTTTGGAAAGCGCACGATCTTGTCCTCGACGCTCGGACAATAGCGCGGCCCGCGGGATGCAATCGCCCCGCCGTACATCGCGGACTTCGCGATGTTCTCGCTGACGATCCGCTTCGTCTTCTCGCCGGCGAAGGTGATCCAGCACGGGAGCTGCGGCGGATGCCGCGTCGCGCCGTTCCCGGAGCGCGGCGCGTTCCAGAAGTGCGACCACGAATAGTCGAACTGCTCGATCTCGCTGTCCTGCCGCTCGAGCTTCGAGTAATCGACGGATCTTCCGTCGATGCGCGGCGGCGTTCCCGTCTTGAATCGCGCCGACACCAGCCCGAGCGCATCGAGCTGCTCGGCGAGCTGAATCGCCGGCGGATCGCCCGCGCGTCCGCCGGCGATTCGCGTGTCGGTTCCGATGTGGAGCCGTCCGCGCAGGAAAGTGCCGGCCGTGATCACGACGGCCGTGGCGCCGAATCTCCGACCCTCGAGCGTCTCGATCCCCCTGACGCGCCCGCTCGCCTCATCGATGAGTAGCCGCGCGACCGTTCCCTGGATGGTGTGGAGCTTCGGCTGCTGCTCGACGAGGGTGCGCACGGCGCGGCGATACATCCCGCGGTCGCATTGCGCGCGCGGCGCCCACACGGCGGGACCCTTGCCGCGATTGAGCATCCGGAACTGCAGCGTGGCGAGATCGGTCGCGCGCGACATGATGCCGCCGAGCGCGTCGACCTCACGGGCGACGGTGCCTTTGGCTACGCCGCCGATCGCCGGATTGCACGACAGCTGTCCGATCGTTTCGAGGGCGCTGGTGACGAGGCCGACATGCGCGCCTAGTCTTGCCGCGGCGACGGCGGCCTCGGTCCCAGCGTGGCCAGCGCCCACCACAATGACGTCGAGCTGGAGCTCGAAGGGCAGCGAAGTCATCGGCGAAAGATACGATGAATGGACAAGAGGGAGGCGGTTGCACACACTTCCCGAATGCCACTCGAGATCCACTCCGATGCGCCGACCATGCTCGTGCGGAAATCCGCCTTCGAGCGTGCAGGGCTGGCGCGGGCGCACTTCGACATGAAGTACAATCTCACCCCCGACGAATTCCGAGTCGAAGGTGAAATAATCGCCATCGGGCCGCTCTACGAGGAAGAGGCCCTGGGAACGCTGACCGGCGAGCTGGAATCGCTCGGACTGGTGTACTTCGAGGACTTCGTGGAGCTGAGCGGAAACTGGCCCGGGTGGATCACCGTCTTTGCGCGGGGCGCCTAGTCGTCGCGTCGGACCGTGGGGCGCTCGCGCTTCGGTAAGACGGTGGTCGACGGCGTGAGATGTCCGTGGCGGAGTAGCCCCCTCCAGCCGCAATCGTAACACCAGCTCGTCCGAAACCAGGGCATCAGCAGATTCCATCCGCGGGATTTCACGCGCAACGTCGGCGTGTCGCACTCCGGGCAGCGATCGCTGTCGGGAAGTACCGCATGGAAGAACATCGTCGCGAAGACGATCCGCGCGATGAAGATCGCGCTGAAGATGAACAGAAAGAGCAGCCCTTCGGACATACGTCACCTCGCGACACTGCGGCGCGTAACTCGCTCGTCGGCCGCGCGCCGGGCGGCAGCGAGATTCAGCTGAGCTTTTCCAACTCTCGCTCGATATTGCTCCAAAGCTCTACGTGCGCAATACCGTCCTCGATTCGCTCGATCACGACTTCGGTGCCCACGCTGATCGTTGCGCCCTCGAGCCCCACCGCCGGAACGGTTCGTCGAGCGCCATCGTGCTCGAAAAAGATCTCGCCGGCGCAACCGATCGTAATGGAGTGCGAGACCCGGGCCGGATGGCCCTGCAGCGCATACCGGGGATCCTCCGCATGCAGCGCCGCGCTCGGCACCGCCCATCCGGCGATCACTGCGACCATTCCCGCCGCCGCCGCGGCAGCCGACGCGCCTGCAATGGCGAATATCGCAGGGAGGCCCAACGACGAATACTTCGCGAGGGGATAGCCGACGATGCCGAACAGCGCCGCGGCCGCAGCTGCCGTCGGCAGATTAAGATACTTCACCCAGGCGCCGTGACGCTGCCTGCGGTCGATGCCGCCGAGCATGGCGCCGACCCCGGCGAGAAGTCCAGCAAGAAGAAATGCCGCAAAGAACAGTGTCATGAGGCTGCTATTGGTGCAGAAGTGAGGCCGATGCCGCCAGGACGCGCGACGTCAGTCGATCGGAAGGTCAAAGCGGAGCTCGTGGGGCACCTGAAAGGTGAAGTGCCACCACTCCTGATCATAGTTGGTGAACCCCTCGGTCGTCATGGCCGCGTTCAGCCGGGCACGGTTGGCGGCCGCGACGCCCGTCGCGTTGGCCGTATGCGCATCGGCGGAAAAGGAGTCGAAAGGGGTGCCCATTTCCAACGGCACCCCGGTCTTCCGATCGGCGAGCGTGAGGTCGATGGCGAGTCCGAGATTGTGGCGGCTGCGGCTTGCGATATAGCCGTCACGGAGGAGATCCTCGCGATGCGTGCGCGTCGTCCAGGCGACCATGCCGAGCGTCGCGCGAACGGGGCGATAGCCGTCGAAAATGCGAAGCGTGAGGCCATCGCGAGCGAGCCGCTGCTCGACACGCACGAGCGCGGCGGCCGCCTCGCGTCGCAGCATCGCGCGATTGGATCCGTATCCGTCGATAGGCGCGCCGGTGAAGTTATTCGCGGTCGCGTAGCGCGCGTCGATGATGAAATTCGAATCGAGCGAATGCAGGTCGACGAGGAGGCGTCGCGCGATGCTGTCGGGGGCGACCGCCGAATCGACGGTGTTGATTGCTGGCGAAGTCGAAACGGACGATGGGGGCGCCGGATGCGTGCACGCGACCGCGAGGGCGCAGGTGACGATGAGTGTGTTCGTGCGCATGTATGAATACCCGCTGATGACTGCCGTTTACAGAACGGTGAATCCGATCTGACGCGAACGTCGCACCCGGGTACATAGTGTGCGGTTACGGCCGTGCATTGCAAGCGACACACGCCGTGTCTTACGTCATCTTTTTCGACAGAGGCTCACGATGCATCGTTTCTCTCATATCGCGTTCACATTCGCCGCGGCGCTCCTGCTCGCCGGCGCTTTCTCCGTGACCACCGTCACATCGGCACGCGCGGGCGCGCCGGACAGCGCAACAGGTTGCCTCCACAAGGGCGACAAGCCGGACACGTTCAAGCTCGTCAGCAAGGATGGAAAGTCGTGGGACGTGTGGAGCAAGAAGGTTTCGCTTGCCGGCCACGTCGGTCACACGGTCACGTTGACGGGCGACGTGACGAAGGGCGGCATGTCCGGGATGAAGGACACGAGCATGTCGAAGATGGGCATGAAGGACACGAGCAAGATGTCGGGGATGAGTATGTCGAGCGGCTCGATGGACGTGTCGGCGATGTCGATGGTGAGCGCTACCTGTAGCTGAGCAGCCTTTCGGACAACCATTCCGTGGCGCGCCATTCGGCGTAATAGAAGGGGCGCCACGGAACGGTTCCCGAGATGAAGCCGACGTGTCCTCCGCGCTCGACGAACTCGAGGTCGAGACAGGAGTTTTCGACGGCGATCGCTCGAACCTCATCGAGTACCTGGCGGGGAAGAAACGGATCGTCGTGCGCGCTCAGCAGCAGCGTCGGCGTGCGTATGCGCGCGAGGTAGTGCAGGGAGCTCGAGCGCGTGTAGTAGTCGTCGGCGTCGCGAAAGCCGTGCACCGGCGCCGTAACGAGGTCATCGAACTCGTAGAGCGTCCTCGCGCGATTCAACGACTCGGGGCGCAACGCCTCCGGATAGCGCACGCTCTTCCCGATCGCCTTTCTGCGCAGCGAGCGGAGAAAGTGCGCCTGATAGAAGCGCGAGAAGCCGCGATCCAGGAAACGCGAACCGCGGGCGAGATCGAAGGGAACTGAAACGGCCGCCGCGCTCCTCAGCTGCTCCGGCGCATGACCTCCCTGCTCGCCGAGCCACTTGAGGAGAACATTCCCGCCGAGTGAGACGCCGACCATGAGCAGTGGCCGCGCTGGATCCTCGGCGATCAGACGGCGCACGACGAAGTCGACATCCGTGGTCTCGCCGGAGTGGTAGAAACGCAGCGCACGATTCGGCTCGTCGCCGCACGAGCGAAAGATCAGCAGGTCGGCGGCCCAGCCGCGTCGCTGTGCTTCCTGCAGCAGTCCGCCGGCGTAGTGCGAGCGGATCGTGCCTTCGAGACCGTGCAGGATCAGGAGCCGCGGTGCTCCGGCCGGACCGTCGAGACGATGAAGGTCGAGGAAGTCGTCGTCCTCCGTTTCCCAGCGCTCGATGTGCGTTGCGACGGGCTGGCGTGGACGCACAAACTTTCCCCAGAGCGTGCGCAAATGCGCCCCGGGAATCCACCACGCGGGCTTATAGACATGCGCTGGCATCTCCAAAGCTACTGGCCGATCTCGCGCAACGCTTGGGAATGCGCCGTCGCGTGCGTTTATTTCGGCATGGACGTTCAGATTTTCGGAGTCAAGAAGAGTCCGGAGACGCGCAAGGCACTGCGCTTCTTCGCGGAACGACGCGTGAAGACGCACTTCGTCGACCTTGCGGAGAAGCCTGCATCGCTCGGCGAGCTCCGTCGCTTCGCACAGAAGTTCGGCGTGTCGGCGCTCATCGACGACAGCTCGAAGCGTTTCCTCGATCGCGGGCTACGAAACACGCGCATGTCGGATGACCGGTGGCTGGAGCTGCTCGCGACCGAGCCATTGATGCTCAAAATGCCGCTCGTGCGGCAGCAGAACCGGCTGAGCGTCGGGCTCGCAGAGACGGAGTGGACCGGCTGGGTGAGCACCGCATGACGCAGCTCTCGCTGTCCAACGTCTCGGTGGAATTCGGCGCGACCAGACTGTTTTCCGATATCACGTTCACGATCGCGGCGCGCGAGCGCTGGGGGATCATCGGGCGGAACGGAACCGGGAAGACGACGCTCTTCAAGCTGATTACGGGCGACCTGCAGCCGACGAAGGGTGTGATCGCGCGGCAGCCGGGACTGCGCGTCGCGCTGCTCGAGCAGCATCGCGACTTCGGCGATGCGAAGACGGTGTGGGAGGCGGCCGCGGGACAGTTCGCCGAACTGCTTGCACTCGAGCAGTCGCTCGCGGATCAGGCGACGAGAATGGGCGAGCTCGGCGAATCGGTGAGTGAGCAGGTGCTCGAGCGATATTCGCACGACCTCGAGCGCTTCGAGCGCGAGGGCGGCTACACGATCGCGCCCCGCGTCGATGCCGTGCTGCACGGACTCGGCTTCGATCCCGTCGACGCGCGCACTCGATCGCTCGAAAGGCTGAGCGGGGGCGAGCGCGGGCGCGTCGGTCTCGCGCGGCAGCTCGTCGCGCCGGCGGACGTGCTGCTTCTCGATGAGCCTACGAACCATCTCGACCTCGAGACGACGCGGTGGCTCGAGGAATATCTGAAAGGCACCGATGAGACGGTGGTGCTCATCAGCCACGATCGCGCGTTCCTCGAGAACGTCTGCGATCACATCCTGCACGTCGAAGCGCACAGCGGCACGGCGTACATCGGCGGCTACTCGGCCTTCGTCGAACAGCGTGCGCACCGACAGCTCGAGCAGCAGCGCGCGTTCGTGCAGCAAAGGAAGACGATCGACAAGCAGGAGGATTATATCCGGCGGCATCTCGCCGGGCAGAACAGCAAGCAGGCAAAGGGGCGCCGGAAGATTCTCGCGAGACTTCCGCGCCTCACGCCGCCGCCGGGCGAGGAAGATTCGATGGCGTTGCGACTCGAGGTCGGCGAGCGCGGGGGTGATCAAGTCGCCGTCGCGGAGAAGCTGAAGCTCGCGATCGGCGATCGCGTGCTCATCGAGAACTTCAACGCGATCGTGCAGCGCGGCGACGTGATCGGATTCATCGGGCCGAACGGTGCCGGAAAGTCGACGCTGTTGCGCGCACTCGTCGGTGATCGCGCTACCGAGGGCGGCGAGATTCGGCTCGGCGGATCGATCACGCCGGCGTACTACCGGCAGGATCTCACGCAGGTGCCGGCGAACCAGTCGCTGTACGATGTGATCAACGATCTCCGTCCGATGTGGGGACGCGGCGCAATCCAGGGACACCTCGGCCGCTTCGGATTCAGCGGCGACGCCGTACAGCGCTCGGCGACGACGCTCTCAGGCGGCGAGCGCGCGCGCGTCGCGCTCGCCATGATCATGCTCTCGCGCGCGAATCTCCTGCTGCTCGATGAGCCGACGAACCATCTCGACGTCGAGTCGATCGAGGCGCTCGAAGATGCCGTGGAGCGGTACGACGGCACGGTGTTCCTCGTCAGCCATGATCGTGCGCTGCTTCGTGCGCTTGCAACGCGGGTCTGGATTCTGCACGACCGGCACATCACCGACTTCGACGGCAGCTTCGCGGAGTGGGAGACGGTGAGTGCCGAGCGCGAGCACGCGGCGAGTGTCGCGGCGAGCGAGGAGCAGGAATCGCGGCGCGTGCGCGAGCGTCAGAAGACGCGCGCCGGTGCGAAGGACGGGAAGAAGGAGACGGCGCCGAAGAAGCGCTCGCGCGAAGAGCTCGCGGCTGCGGAGTCGGAGGTCGCGAAGCGCGAGGCGCGCGTCGCCGAGCTCACGACGATGCTTGCGGATCCGGAGCTCTACAACAGCGGAAGTGGCGGGAAGAAAGCCGCCTCACTCGGTGCGGAGCTCGAGCGCGAGAAGGAAAAGCTCGAGCGTGCGTTCGCCGCGTGGGAGCGCGCGATCGCGGCGGAGTAGCGGCGACTATCCGCTAGAACTCGCCGACGAAGCCGATCTCGGGCTCCAGCCTGTGCCCGAACTTCTCTTCCACGCGCCGCTGGGCCGTGGTGATCAGCTCGCGCACCTCGCGTGCGGTGGCGTGGCCGAGATTCACCATGATGTTCGCGTGGATGTGCGAGATCTGCGCGTCGCCGATCCGCGAGCCCTTCATCCCGAGCTGGTCGATCAGCCGACCCGCGCCGACGCCCTCGATCTTCTTGAAGATCGAGCCCGCGCTCGGGTTGATCTCGAGCCACGGATGCCGTGCGCCGCGCCAGCTCAAATTTTCCTGCATTACGCGATACATCACGTCGGGATCGCCCTGCGTGAGCGCGAAAGTCACGCCGAGCACGATGTCGGCGCGATGATGGAAGACCGTATCATCGTAGCCGAAGTTCACATACGCGGCATCGACGGTCTTCCGAATTCCCTCGGCACTGAGGATTTCGCACGATTCGAAAACTTCGGAGATGAACACCGTCCGCTCGCGTTCCGGCGCCGGCGAGAGAAAGTGCAGGTTCTGCCAGATCGCGCCGCCGACGGTGCTCGGGATGCCGACGAAGTGCTCAAGCCCCGACCAGCCGCGATGCGCGGACTCCGAGATGAGCGCGCGCATCACGGCGCCGCTCTCCACCCACAGCTTCCCGTCGTCACCCCAGCGCTCGTGGTGCGCGACGTTCCGGATCACGAGCCCGCGAAACCCACGATCGCCGACGAGGATGTTGGCGCCGAGTCCGAGTACGAAGTAAGGCACGCCAAGCTCGCGCGCGGACAGCACTGCGAGCGCCAGCGCATCGGCAGTCGCCGGCTCGCAGAAGAGATCCGCCGGCCCGCCAATTCTGAAGGTCGTGTGCGGCGCCAGCACCACATCCCGCTTCGGATGCAGAGACTCGAGCTTTCCTTCCAACGATGCCAGCGCGGATGTCGCCACTGTCTAGCGCCGCTTCTTCGCTTTGGGGTCGGTTGGCGTCTCTGCTTCGCGACGCGGCATCGCCGGCGTCGCGCGCTTCGCGAGCACGCGCTGCACGTCGGAGAGCGAGCCGCCCGCGGCACGCAGCGCGACGAGCGCGTGATAGAGCAGATCCGCGACCTCTTCCGTCGCGCGCGGAAGATCGCCGTCGGCGCATGCCGCGATGAGCTCCGCCGCCTCCTCTCCGAGCTTCTTGAGGCGGAGGTTGCGGTCCTCGAGCAGTTGAACCGTGTAACTCTCCTCCTTGTCGCGGCTCCCCTTCGGCTTCGGCGGATGCGGTGCGTGCTTGTTGTCCACCTCCGCGCCAACGGCGCGCCCGGCGATCGTCGCGTCGAGCGCGAAAAGCGCATCGCCCATCGACTCCGCGCCTACGAAGCACGAGACGGCGCCCGTGTGACACGCGGGCCCGTTCGGCACGACGCGAGCGAGCAGCACGTCGCCATCGCAATCCGCAGCGAGGGAGACGACCTTCTGCGTGTTGCCGCTGGTCGCGCCCTTGTGCCACGGACCACGCGTGCGCGAGAAGTAGTGCATCTCGCCGGACACCAGCGTGCGCTCGACGGCCGTCTTGTCCGCGTGCGCGACCATGAGGACCATCCCGCTCCCGGCGTCCTGCGTCACGACGGTGATGAGACCGCCGTTCTTTTCGTAATCGAGTTCGGACAGATCAAGCATGCACTTCCCTCGTGGTGCCAGTCTCGAGCAGCAAACGCGATTCGAAAGCGACGCCCTGATTCGTCGCCACGGCGCTCCCCCCGAACGCGGTGCGCGTTCCCCTCCAGTCCGTGAATACCCCGCCCGCCTCTTCTATAATGGGCATGATCGCCGCGGCGTCCCACGGTGACAGGATGCCATCGACCATCACCTCTGCCCTCCCTGTCGAGACTAGCAGGTAGCCGTAGCAGTCACCCCAACTTCGGCTGACGGCCGCCCTCTCGGCGAGTCGCTCCCATCCAGCACGCTGCCTCGCGTCGTTCGGGAACCGTTCGTTGGTGGTCAATACGGTAGCCTCTGCCACCGTCGCCCGAGAGGAAACGCGGGCGCGGGCGCCATTCCACCAGCAGCCCTCGCCAGGAGCCGCCGCCAGCATCTCCCCGACTGCAGGGAAATAGGCTGCGCCCGCGAGGATCTTCTCTCCTTCGCACACCCCGACCAGCGTCCCCCAGAGCGGTACGCCACGAATGAACGTTTTTGTACCATCGATGGGATCCAGCACCCACCGGCGCTTCGCAGCCGGCCGCGTAAGGCCGAGCTCCTCGCCGAGAATCCCATCAACCGGAAAGCGGCGCTCGATCCAGGCGCGCGCAGCCTCCTCAGCCGATCGATCGGCGATCGTCACCGGCGAGCCGTCGGCTTTCGACTCGATCTCGAGCTGCGATCGAAAGAAGCCGTGGGCGACATCGCCGGCGATTCGCGCCACTGCCTCCACCGCGCCAAGCAGCGAGTCTATCGATTCGCTCATGACACCGCCCTTACGAGGAGGCCCGACGAAGACAACAGCGCCTTGATCGCGCGCACCGTGGTCGAGCCGTCGTGCAGCATCCCGGCGACGAGCGCCGCATCGGCACCGCCGCTCTGCAGCACCTCACGCACGTCGTTCGCCGAGCCGGCGCCTCCGGATGCGACCACCGGCACTTCGACCGCGGCCGCCACCGCGCGCGTAAGCTCGAGATCGTAGCCGGCGCGCGAGCCATCGCGATCGATGCTCGTCAGCAGTATCTCTCCCGCGCCGTGCGACACGCACGCGCGCGCCCACTCCACCGCGT
Organism: Gemmatimonadaceae bacterium; assembly: GCA_039935955.1. GTDB lineage: Bacteria > Gemmatimonadota > Gemmatimonadetes > Gemmatimonadales > Gemmatimonadaceae > FEN-1250. The sequence goes on along the minus strand of JBDTJH010000192.1, from coordinate 17,275 downwards.
CGAGCTCCGTACGCGTGCGCCCACCGCGCGTGTATACCCGCCATCCATCGCCGTCGCGCTTCGCATCGATGCTCGCGACCACACACTGCGAGCCGAAGCGCATCGCCGACTCCTCGAGCACTGACGGTCGCTCCACCGCCGCACTGTTGATGCTCACCTTGTCCGCGCCGGCGCGAAGCGCGAGTGACACGTCGTCCGCCGAGCGGATTCCCCCGCCAAGCGTCAGCGGGATGAACAGCCGCTCCGCCGTGCGCCGCGCGACATCGAGCAGCGTCGCACGCCCGTCCGCGGTCGCCGAGATGTCGAGAAAGACGATCTCGTCCGCGCCCTCCTCCTCGTAGCGCGTCGCGAGGTCCACCGGATCGCCGACATCGCGCAGATGGATGAACTGCTCGCCCTTCACGACGCGACCGCCCTGCACATCGAGACAGACGACGACTCTTCGCGCGAGCATCAGGTGACCTCGAGTCCGACCGCGCCCTTCGTGCTGAACACCGCACCCGCACCATCGGCCGCGAGCGCCAGACGCAGCGAGGCGCCGAGCGCCTTGAACGCCGCCTCGACGACATGATGCCGGTCGCGCCCGCGAATCACGCGCACGTGCACTGTCGCGAGCGCATTGTCCGCGAACGAGCGAAACCAGTGGTCGTACAGATCGCTCGGCAGCGGACCTTCGTAGTATGGACGTCCGCCGAGATCGAGCGCGACGTGCACGAGCGCGTCGTCCATCGGAATGAAGCGGTCGCCATAGCGCGCGGCTCGTGGCGGCACGAGCCCGGCGATCGCCGCGCCGAACGCGATGGCGACATCCTCGATGAGATGATGACGCAGATCTCCGCGCGCATGGACCTTCAGGTCGAGCGACGCGTAGCGCGCGAGCGTCACGAGCATGTGGTCGAGATACTGGATGCTCGTATCGACTTCCGACACGCCCGTCCCAGCCACTACCTCGACGCGGATCTGCGTTTCGCGCGTGTTGCGCACGACGACTGTCATCGGACTCGCTCCCGTTTCATGATGCAAACTCCTCGGCCACCGCGCGCGCGTCCATCGCGCCGGTGTAAAGTGCCATCCCGACCACTGCGGCCGCGACACCGCGGTCGGAAAGCTCGCGCAGGTCCGAGACGGTGGAGATTCCGCCAGACGCGATCACCGGATGAACGGAAAGCTCGGCGACATCTTCCATGAGAAAAAGATCGGTGCCCGCGAGCTGTCCTTCGCGATGGACCGCGGTGACGAGCACGCCGCCGAGCGGGATGTCGTTGAGCTGCTCGATGACGTCGAGGATGGTGCGCGAAAGTGTGCGCGCCCATCCGCGCGTCACAATGTGCCGCTCGCGCACATCGGCGGCGACGATGAGCTGGCCGGGAAACGAGGATGCCGTGCCGGCGAGCCACTCGGGCTCCTCGAGCGCGCGCGTGCCGAGCACGATCCACGTCGCGCCCTCGCCGAGCATGCGCTCGATCGTGTCACCGCTGCGGACGCCGCCGCCCACCTGAATGTTGGCGGGGACCTCGCCGAGGATGTCGCGCACGATGGCGTCGTTACCGCCGCGACCCGTTGCCGCGTCGAGGTCGACGACGTGGAGGCGGGAAAAGCCCGCGCGCGTCCATCCGCGCGCGACCTCGAGTGGATTCTCGAGGCGCACCTGCTCGTTGGCGTACGATCCTCCGACGAGCTGCACGCACGCGCCTTCGCGGAGATCTACGGCGGGGATCACGATCATTGCGCGGCCTCGCGCAGAAATGCGCGTACGAGCTCGACGCCTGGTGCCGAGCTCTTCTCTGGGTGGAATTGTACGCCGACGGTTCGACCGGCGCGCACGAGTGCGGGAAAGCGCGTGGTGCCGTGCGCGCTCCACGCATGTACGCACGCGAGGTCGTCGGGGTGGCAGACGTAGCTGTTCGCGTAGTATGCGATCGAAAGTGGAGCCGTGACGAGCAGCGGATCGTCACCATCATCGATCGAGTTCCAGCCGATCTGTGGCACGCATCCGCCTTCGAGCCGCTTCACGCGCCCGGGAAAAACACCGAGGCCGCGGCCGTCGCCTTCGTCGCTCGCGTCGAAAAGAAGCTGCATGCCGAGACAGATGCCGAGACATGGAAGACCGTCGGCAATCGCGCTTCGCATGTCGGCCAGACCCGAAGCGAGTCGTTCGGCCGCGTGGCCGAAGGCGCCGACGCCAGGGAGGATCAGTACGTCGGCACGCGCGGCGGCGGCGGGATCCGTCTCGACATCGACGCGCGCGCCGTCGCGCGCGAGCGTCTTGATCAGCGAGTGGAGATTCCCTGCCCCGTAGTCGAAGACGCTGACTCTCATATCGACATCGCGTCGCGTAGCGCACGCAGCATCGTCTCCATCATCGGCCATGGCGCGACCGTGATGCGCACGCCATCGCCGATACCCGTCACCTTCGCGAACGGCCGTACCGCGACGCCAACCGCTCGCATCTGCGTCGCGACGGCATCGCAATCGTTCACTGGGACGAAGATGAAGTTCGCGGCGGATGGAATGAACGCGATGCCGGCATCACCCAACGCCTTCGCGAATCGTGCGCGCGACTCCTGCGCCGCCGCGATGTGCGTGCGCACCCAGTCGAGATCGTTGCGTAGCGCGGCGAGCGCCGCACGCTCGGCCGCACCGCTCACCATGTACGGACCGCGCGCCTTCTCGACCTGGAGCACCGTGTTCGCCGCACCCGTCGCGTAGCCGATACGCAGCCCCGCCAGCCCGAATGCCTTCGACATCGTGCGCGCGACGATGAGCCGCGGATGCCGCGGTGACTCGCCGAGCCATCCGTCGCCCGAGAACTCGGCGTACGCCTCGTCAAGGATGACGATGCCCGCCGCGTGCTCGACGACGCGCGAAATCTCGGCACGCGTGAGCGCGAGGCCGGTGGGATTGTTGGGCGAGCAGAGATAGGTGACGCGCGCGCGCGTCGCGAGCAGCGCGTCGATGTCTACGGCGTAGGGATTCGGCGTCGGGATCGCCGCGGCGACGAGTCCATTCATCCGCGCCCAGATCGGGAGCATCCCGAACGTCGGGTCGAAGTACGCGAGCGTGTCGCCGGGTTCCGCGAAGGCGCGGATCGCGGAGTCGAGAATATCGTCGGAGCCGCAGCCGATCACGACTTCATCGGCGCGCACGCCTGCGTACTTCGCGAGCGCGCCCTTCAGCTCCGGCGTGTAGACCTGCGGGTAGCGCGACACTCGCTCGGTGTCAAGCTCCTGCAGCGCCAACGCCGCGAACGGCGGCACGCCCCAGCGATTCGTGTTGTCGCTAAGGTCGAGCGCGCAGGGCGCGCGGTTCGGCCGATAGAGCGAGAGCTCGCGCAGCGTCGCACGCGCCCGCATGGGCACACCGTTTCCCTGCTCGGCCGCAGGTCTCGCCGCGCCACCACCCGCTTGGCGCGCCGCCGCCGCGTGCGCAGGCAACCCTTCCCTCTCCGCCAGCACCATCACACTCGGCGCCAGCCTCTTCGCTGCTTCGTGCGACACGCGCTGATACGTCGTCCAGCGCACGAAGTCGAGCGTAGACAACCCAGAATACGAGCGCGCGAGTCCGCCCGTCGGCAACACGTGGTTCGCGCCCGTCATGTAATCGCCGAAGGCTACCGATGTCCTGTCGCCGAGGAAGACGGTGCCCGCATTGCGTACGCGCTCGAGTGCCGCATCGGGATCCGCGAGCGTAAGCAGGAGATGCTCGGGCGCGTACTCGTTGGAGAACGCGACCGCATCGTCGACTGTGTCGCACCAGAGCATCGCGCCTCGCGCCGCCAGCGCCTCGACAATGATCTCGCGTCGCGGCTCCTCGGCAATCAACGAATCGATCGCCACGTCTATTTTCCGCGCGACCGATTCACTCAGCGCAACAATCACCACCGCCGCACGCGGATCGTGTTCCGCCTGTGCGAGCAGCTCGCGCGCAACGCTCGCCGCGCTTGCAGTCTCGTCCGCGATCACGAGCAGCTCGCTCGGTCCCGCCGGTGAGTCGATGCTCGTGATCCCCGAGACCTGCAGCTTCGCCTCCGCGACGTAGGCGTTGCCGGGACCGACGATGCGGCGCACCGGCGCGATGGATTCCGTTCCGTACGCGAGCGCGGCGATCGCACCCGCGCCGCCGACGGCATACACCTCGGTTGCGCCTGCGAGCTCGCCTGCCGCGAGCACGACCTGCGACGGTAGCCCGTCGGATCCCGGAGGCGAGCAGAGGACGATGCGCCGAACACCGGCGACGCGCGCCGGGACGACGCCCATCAGGACGGAGCTCGGATACGCTGCGCGACCGCCCGGGGCGTAAACGCCGACAGAGTCGAGCGGATCGGGACGCCGCCCGACAATGATCCCCGGCTCCACCTCAAGCTCCGTGGTATGCGGCACGAAGTTGCGATGCACCGTTTCGATGTTTGCGGCCGCGCGCTCGAGTGCCGCGCGGGCGGGGGCATCGAGGGTCGCGAGCGCATGCGCGCGAGCCTTTCGCGGCACTGCAAGCGCGGTCAACCGCGCGCCGTCGAATTCGGCGGCGAGCTCCACGAGCGTGCGGTCGCCTCCAACCCGAACCCGAGACACGATCGCCATCGTGCTAGCGCGCACGGTGTCGTCGGAAGTCGTGGACCGGTCAGTGAGCGCGACCCGGTCGACCCGCGAGAGCGAGGCGAGGCTTCCCCGCCATCGGAAGAGCTCGCTCACGGCATTAGCCTTTCGATTCGCGTCACAAGGATTCCCTGGGCGCCCAGTGCCTTCAGATCCGCTACGGTTCGATAGATCGCTGCTTGCGCAACTACCGCGTGGACAGCGACATACGTCCCACCGTCGAGGATGTCGATGACCGTCGGCCCGTTCACCCCCGGCATCACCTTCCGCGCGCGCTCCAGCGACTCCCTCGGCACATTTGCCATGACGTACCGCTTGTCCCTCGCCCTCAGCACGCTCGAAAGCGCCTCCGCGAGCTCGGCCGTCGACCTGGCGACCGCGCTCGACGATGGCTTCACCGCACAGATGAGCCGAGCGCTCGATTCGAGCACGGTGGCGACTTCGTGGAGCTGGTGCACCCGCAGCGTCGACCCTGACGACGTGAGATCGACGATGATGTCGGCGATGCCGAGGTGCGGGGCGATCTCCGTCGCGCCGGAAACCGGCACGATGCTGACCAGCTTCCCCATCCGCGTGAAGTAGCTGCGTGCGACATGCGGGAAGACCGTCGCCACGCGCGGCGACCCAGTGAGATCCTCGATCGTCGAGATGCCACTGTCGTCGCGAGCGGCGACCACCAATCGGCACCCGCCGAACTCGAGGTCGAGGAGCATCCTGAGCTCCCGCTCCGATTCGCAAACGAGATCCCATCCAGTGACACCGACGTCTGCCGCGCCATCCGCCACGAACTCCGGAATGTCCTTCGCACGTACGAGAATCGCCTCGAACTCACCACCCAGCGAGGCGACCAGAGCGCGCTCGCCGCGCGCGCGCACCTCGAGACCGGCGTCTCCGAAGAGCTCGCGTACGTCCTCCGCTAGCCGTCCCTTGTTCGGCAGCGCGACTCTCAGCATTTCCCGACCTTCAACACAAACATTTCGTTTCTCGATTCGACTGGAAGTGACACAAAAAAGGCCCGTCCGAACATGGACGGGCCGAAGACGCCGGATTGCTTACGGGCTCAGATGATCAGCCTGGCAAGCACGCGACGCCTCGACCCGTGTGGCCGTGGTGATGCGTGCGATGATGGCGGCTGATCATGTACATGCGATTCAAGCTATCGGACCCGTTGGTAGGCGTCAACCTGTCCTGACGGCGCGTGGTTTGCAATTTCCCTGCGAGAACGGGTAGATTCCCAGTCTCCGCGGGGTGCGGAGCTAGGATCGCATACAAGCACGGTACTGGAGGCTATAAGAATGCAGGTTATCGGACGCGCGCTCCTCGCGAGCGTATTTGTCCTCGGCGCGTGCGCCGGCGGCGACAAGAGTGCCACCAAGACGGATTCGACGGCTGTTACGACGACGACCACGACGACCGCTGCTCCTGCGGCGATGCCGGACAGCTCGACGGCGATGGCGGCTCCCGCTGCGGGTGCTGCACCGGCCGCTGGTGCCGTTGCTGCCGCACCGGCGACGGGCAAGACGATCGAAGTGAAGATGCTGGGCGATGAGAAGGGATATCGCTTCGACCCCGCGAACGTCACGGTGAAGGAAGGCGACGCGATCAAGTTCACGAACGTCTCTGGTGGCCCGCACAGCGTGGGGTTCGATCCCGCCAAGATACCGCCGGCGGTGCAGCCGCAACTCGGCGCCAACATGCCCGGCGACCATTCGATGGGCGCGATGGAAGGCCCGCTGCTGCTTCAGCCGAACGAGTCGTACACTGTTTCCTTCGCCAAGATTCCTCCTGGCACGTACGACTTCCATTGCACGCCGCATCTCGCGCTCGGCATGAAGGGCGTGATTACGGTTCAGTAGCACGTTGGGAACAGCGCCGGACGATTCGGGCCGGCGCGAATAATTGGGGGCGAGGATGCTGAGGCATCGTCGCCCCTTTTATCATCACCCGCGGTAGCCGAGTGTCGACAGCCGAGTATACGGCGACGTGGATGCGGCGCCGCGCAAGCAATGTGTATGGACGTCCGGTGCTGCTCGCGAAGGTCGGAGGAATAGCGTTCGTCATCGCGCTTCTCTCCTTTCTTCTGCTCGCGCGCTCGGCCGCGCGAAGCACGGAGCTCGGCGCGAGGCTCTCGTCGCACGCGGATAGCGCGGCGCTGGATACGGCGGAGCGGCGATCGTCGGAGCGACTGCGCGGTGCGGAGGGTGCGCTGTCGGCAGCGCGCGCGAAGCATCGCGGCGCTCTTGCGACGGACGTGCTCTCGCCGGCGGCGCGCGCGCGTCGCGACTCGCTGGTCACCGCCGCGGCGGAGCTGACGCGCCTCCTCGTGCGCTCCGAGGACTCGCCACTCGTCGCCTCCTTCCGCGCGCTCGGTACTGCGGCCCCGATGAGTGGGGCGCCGCGCATCGGGCAGCTGCTCGATTCGCTCAACGATCTCGAGAAGGCGCGCTCGGACTTCGGATCGTCGGAGGGCGCGGATCCAATCTTCGTCGCGCTCACCGCGCGGGTGGGTGCGATCGGTCACGAGATCGAGACGGCGGCGCGGAGCAGGCGCGCGGGGTTTCGACATCAGATCGATTCGTTGACGCCGGCGCCAATGGTGGGAGCGGCGATCGATACGATGCCGCTCATCGCGGCGCGGGATTCCGCAGAGCGTGCGCACTCCGTAGCGGTGCAGGGTGTCGCGAGCGCGCGCTCGGCAGACAGTGTGGCGCGGGCGCGTGATGAGGTTGAGTCGCCGGGGATGTTCGGCGTCGGAGGCGCGACGCTCGTGCTTGCGGCGGCGGTCGTCGCGGCGGTCGTCGCGCTGGCGATTGCGCTCGCGATGGAGCTGAAGTGGCCGCGCATCGCGGATGTCGCGGAGGCGGAGGAGCTGAGTGGCGCACGCGTGCTGGTGACGATCGGCGAGCGGAGCGAGATGCGGGAGCGGCAGCGACGGAGTTCGGATCGCGAGGTGCCGCCATCCATCGAACAATCATCGGATGCGTATCGGTTGCTCTACGGCCAGCTCGCGGATGCGACGTTCGATCTGACGATGATCGCGATTGCGGGCGACCATCCGTTCGTGGCGGTGAGTGTCGCCGCGAATCTCGCAGCGATCGCCGCGCGAACGGGCCGACCCACGTTATTGCTCGACACGGATTTTCGAGTGCAGCCTGTGGCGACGCTCATGGGCGTGCCTGCGGTGCCGGGCGTCGCCGATGTGCTCGCGCATCGATTGGGTTGGGCTGGGGCGATATCGAGCGTGGTGGTGAGCCGGGGGCGAAGTATTGATGTGTTGCCGAGTGGGGTGTTGGGGGGAACGTTGCAAGCGGTGGCGGAGGAGTTCGGGAGTGAGGTAGAACGGTTGAGCAGGCGGTATGAGACCGTGGTGTTGAGCGCGTCGACGCCGGAGCAGGGGACGATTGGTGTGGCGGCGGGTGCGGTGGGGGAGGTGGTGGTATGCGTGAGGAGGGGGCGGAGCACGCATGCATCGCTGGCGGCGTTGTTGGCGGCGGTGGAGTCGAGTGGGGCGAGGATGAAGGGTCTGGTGCTGTGGGATCGGGCGGATCCGATGGCGGAGATGGGACGGGCGGTTGGAGGAAGAAGGCTGGAGTTGCTGAGTTAGGGGCATGAAGTGGGGGTGGCGACTCGGATGTGATAGCGGAGGGTGCAGGGGGAACGAATTAATGTGTCCCGCTGAGGCTGAGGCCGTCATTAGAGGAGATTGTGAGAATCCTCTAAGTATTGTCGTAAGCCATGTCTTTCCGGAGAACTCCCATGTCGCTCTCGATGCTACGCTGCCGGTCGATCGGCGTCGTCATCACGATGGCGTTGGCACTTGCTGCGCAGGCGTGCAGTGATCGGGAGCTTACGTCGAGTGTGCCTCCGGCGGCGCCTCCGGTGACTCCGAATCAGACCGCGATGCTTCGCGGGACTGTGCGCGAGGATGGGACTGTGTTGCTCGAGTCGCTGGATCCGTCGATTCAGGCGGGAGACAGCATGGTGAGCGGCGCCATCTATGGGAATCAAAACGTGACGGCGAGGGTGACCGCGTCGGCGTTCAACTTGTCGACGGGCGCCACGACGAAGACGTGGACGTTCAAGCTGGCCATCCATAATCTGCTGAATTATCCGATCGGCAGCATCGATGGTGCGGCGGTGCCGTGGGATACGACGGGTGTGTACGTCTTTTTCGCGAGTACGCCGTCGGTGGTCTCTCCGGCTGCGTGCGGCTGTGCGGTGACGGTGCTGAACACGCAGGGACAGGCGAGCTTCACGACTCCGAACCAGCTGTTCTACTGGTATCCGAATCGGCTGGCGGCGAAGGGGCAGCCGGGAGACAGCACGACGAACAATCCGGTGTTCACATTCACTGCGCCGTCGAAGGTGACGAGCTTCCGGTTTTCGATCCTTCTGAGCACTCCGTGGCCACGCGGCCTGCAGTCGCAGGACACGACCTGGAAGGTGTTCTACGACCCGGCGAGCGACTCGTTTCCGGATGCGGATGCGAAGCCGCGGTGGAAGCAGGTCGGTGTGAACTATGGGGGCACGTACTCGCTGTCGTCCGGGACGCTTCTGATGGATGTGAATCATGCGGGAACGATTTTCGGCATCAATTTCAGCAACGACATGTTCTTTTATCGTTCCGACAATCTGAATCGGAGCGAGAATGCGTATGTGGAGGCGAAGCTGGCGCTGACGACAGCCGCGGGCGCGAATCCGGTTGCGATCCTGGGGCTGGCGGACAGTGTGAAGTTCGTGGGGCTGGGGATAGGAAGCGGGAAGATCGGATTTGCGACGTTCGATCCGCATTCGCTGACGTGGCAGTGGCTGGCGGGTGGAACGTTATCGATGAGCACGACGGGGACGCACACGTATCGCGTCGGGAAATTCGGGGCGGGGACCGCGACGGTGTATGTGGATGGAAACGAATTGTTCTCGCAGACGAACCTGCCGAACAACTTCATGCCGCAGTACGCCTCCACGTTGGGTGCGCAGGCGACGCATCTGAGTGTGATTTTCGGGATCACGGCGCAGGATGCGAATGCGAATGCGACGGTGAGTTACGTGACGTACGCGTTCCACGCGACGCCGAAACCTCAATGAGAAGTGGGAGGGAGTCGAGGACATGACAGGGGCTTAGAGCGACTCCAACTGTCGATTATTTATACAGTTAGTTAGAAATAGCACTTTAATGTACGTATCCGTGACCGAATCCCCTCTCAAACGTTTAGAAGGAGATAATGAAAACCAGTTAAGAATCGACTCCGAATGTCGATACTGGTAATCAGACGAACACAACAACAGACCTTCCCTCTGCTCGCCAGCACCGGAGTTTTCATATGTCGCGCTCTTCATTGAATCGCAACTCGCTTCGCACCGCTCTCGCGACTGCGCTCGTCATGGTCGCCGGCGCATGCAGCGACCAGCAGATCACGTCGAGCGCGGCGCCCGTTGCTCCAGTGACGCCCGTCGCCAGCACCACCGCCGGAATGCTGCGCGGAACCGTGCGCGAAGACGGTACCATAGTGCTCGAGTCGCTCGATCCCGCGATCGCCGTCGGTGACAGCAACGTGTCGGGCGCGATCTACGGCAATCAGAACGTCACCGCGAAGGTGACGGCGTCCAACTTCTCGCTCACGAACGTCAACGGCCTCAAGACGTGGAAGTTCACGCTCGCCGTGCACAACCTGCTCAACTTCCCCGTCGGTAGCATCGACGGCGCAACGTCGACGCCGTTCGACACCGTGGGCGTCTACGTTTTCTTCCCGACGTCGCCGTCAGTCGTGTCGCCCGCGAACAGCGGCGCCACGGTGAACGTGCTGAACACGCAGGGCACGGCGAGCTTCTCCGGCATCAACCAGAAGTACTACTGGTACCACGACCGCCTCTCGGCGAAGGGCCTCGCGGGTGACAGCACGAAGAACAACCCGACGTGGACGTTCACCGCGCCGTCGTCGGTGAACAGCTTCCGCTTCACGGTTCTTCTGAGCGCGCCCTGGCCCCGCGGCATGCAGTCGCAGGACACGAGCTGGACGGTCGCGTACAACCCGACGTCCGATTCGCTTCCCGATGCGGGCGCATCGCCGCGCTGGAAGCGCGTTGGGGTTACCTACGGCGGCACGGAATCTTCGAACTCGAGCGGGCTGACGATGGCTGTTACGAACAATTCGCGCGGCTCCGACGACGACATGTTCTTCTATCGCTCGGACAACCTCGATCGTAGCGAGAACGCCTACATCGAATCGAGCCTCAAGCTGACCGCGGGCGGCAGCAACCCGGTCATGATCCTCGCCCTCATCGACAGCGTCAAGTTCGTCGGACTCGGCATCGGCAACGGCAAGATCGGCATGGCGACGTTCAACTTCAATTCTCTCAAGTGGGAGTGGGCCGCCGGCGGCACCGTGCCGGTCACGACGACGCAAGTCCACACGTACCGTGTCGGCAAGTTCGGCGCGACGTCTTCGACCGTGTACGTCGATGGCAAGCAGATGTTCACGACCGCGAACAACCTGCTACCCGACAACTTCCTTCCGCAATACGCGCAGTATGTCGGTGCCCAGGCGGCACACCTGTCGACGTTCTTCGGCCCCAGCGCACAGGATGCGAGCGCCTCCGCAGTCGTCAGCTACGTGAATTACGCCTTCCATGCGACGCCCAAGCCATAACCCAAGGGGTGAATTGTCGGGCATGGGTGCAACGATTTGGCCCATGCCTCGTCTTTCCAGTAGCCCGTACGACACTAGGACTTATGAGCGACCGCACGCAGCACCCCACCTCGACCGATAAGGCCCCGCAGCGCCGCCCCTGGACGGCGCCGCAGCTGGTCGTGCACGAGTCCATGATGGTGCTGACGCAGCAATTCTTCGGTGTGCCTTCCGCGCCGAAAATGCTGCTCGGCCTCGCGCAGATCTCGTGTGTTGTCGGTGGAGGCGGGGTCGGGTGCCCTTGAGCGACGAAGCGAGCCACCACACGGCGAGATGAGTTCGCCGGCCGACGCTCCGTCGCCCCTGCAACACGCTGCCGAAACTCCGTGGCGGATCGGTCCCGTAGACATAGTCGCTTCCGGAGCCAATGCGCTCCTGCATGACGCCCCCAGCGGCGCGCAGCTGCGCGTCACCGGCACCCGCCTCTCGCGTGATGCGCACTATGACACTGCTCCCCGCGACGCGCGCATCCGGCTCGCGCGCGCCGGCGCCATGATCGCGCTGCGCGCGCGTGGGCTCTACCAGCTCCACGCGTCGGCTGTCGTCGATCCGCAGGGGATCGCCTGGCTGTTCGCGGGACCGAGCGGCGTCGGCAAGTCGACCCTCGCCTACGCGCTCGCTCGGCAAGGCTGGCAGATACTCGGTGACGACGGCGTGGTGCTCGAGCCGACGGCGCAGGGAGCGACTCTGCATGCGTGGCGCGAGCCGCTGCAGGTGAGCAGCTGGCTCGAGTCGGAGTTTCCGGAGATGGGCGCACGGCGGCATCTCGAGAGCACGAACGATCCGCGGAAGCGCATCCCGATGCCAATGGCGACCGCGCGCCGCTCGCCGCTCGGCGCGATAGTTTTTCCGAGGCGATCGGCGATCGATGCCCTCACGTCAATGTCGCAGACACTCGCGCTCGCGGAGCTCATCATGCAGTCGTCGCAGGTATTGCTGGCCGATGAAGAGACGCCGCGCCATTTCGCTCGCCTGCGAGATGTCGTGTCGCGCGTTCCATCGTTTCGCCTCGAACATACACAGAAGCAGCTGCACGAAATCGTAAATACGCTTCGAGGCGCGGCGCTCTAATGCGATACAGGGCGATCGACGAGGCGCTCGTGGCGACGCTGTCGGACGGCGCGGTGCTGTTGAATCTACAGACGAAGCGGTATTTCTCGCTGAACGAAACGGGGACGCGGATCTGGGAGCTCGTGCAGCAGACCGCAGACGAGGAGACGATCGTCGCGACTCTGCTCGGCGAATACGAGGTGGATGAATCGATGGCGCGAAGCGAAGTGCGACGGATTCTCGATGAGCTGATCGACGCGCAGCTGATCGTGCCGGCATGAGGAATTCCGGCAGTGCGCGCCGAAGAGCGCGCGCGATGTACGGAGTCGCGGCGGGGATTGCGATTGCGGGATGCGGAGACTCGACGACGCCGTCGCCACCGCTGGTCGTTCCGTCGTTCGTGGTGGTTGGCGATACGGCGGGGAGTGCGCAACTGTATCGCGTCGACGGCGGCGTGGTGAGTCGGCTTTCGACGACCGCGGGAAACGATGTGGACCCACGGAGCGCGGCTGGGCGGATTGTGTTCTCGACTGACCGTGATGCGAATTATGAGGTGTATATAGAGGACATTAACGCGACAGTGTCTCGCCGCGTTACGAATAGTGTCGCACAGGATGACCACCCTGCGCTGAGTCCCAACGGGTCGACCATCGTCTTCGTGAGCAATCGTAGCGGAACTCCGCGGCTCTGGACCATCCCCGCGCCGGCGCTCGACGCGACTGTCTTCGACGCGCCGACGGCGCTCGCGACGGGGTCCGACTCCGCAGTGCCGGAGGGCGCACCCGTGTTCAATCCCGATGGAACGTCGCTCGCGTTCAATTCGACGCGCGGGGGGACTTCGCAGATCTACACGATGGCTGCCGCCGGCGGGACAGCAGTGCAGGTGACGAACGAAGTCGGCGGCGCGTTCGATCCGGCGTGGAGTGCGGATGGCCAAACGATCGTCTTCACGTCGGCGACGGGCATGCTGCATCTGCGGAAGGTGAAGCTCTCGACGAGTGTCTCGAGCGACTTCGCGACGGACTCGCTCGATCTCGCTGGCGCGGCGTGCAATGCCGACGTGTGCGTTGCAGCGGAGGATCCGAGTGGAACGCGCGGCAGCATCCTGGCCTTTCCGGCAAAGGGTGGTGTGGGCGAGGTCGTGATCGCGCGGACGAGGAACGAGCGGGAGCCGGCGATTCTGGCTCCGTAGCGCGCGAGATTTTTTCAGCGATGTGCTCGCGGTTGCCCGAAAACCCGGCCGAATATGTCCGGGCTTTTTTGCGCTCGTGAAGATCGAAGACAGAAAAAGAACCCGAGTGCGAAGTGCACTCGGGCTCTTTCTCTACTCCGCCTGTCGGCCGATCAGATCTTCGGCAGCGGCGGCGGCGGTGGCGGCGGCGGCGGCGGAGCCGGCGGCTTTGGAGCCGGAGGCGGCGGCGGCGGAGCCGGAGGAGCCGGAGGCGGCGGCGGCGGAGCCGGAGGCGCCGGAGGCGCCGGTGGTGGCGGCGGAGCCGGTGGTCCTGGCGGTGGCGGTGGCGGCGGCGGCGGAGCCGGTGGGGCCGGCGGCGGCGGCGGCGCTGGTGGCGGTGGCGGCGGAGCCGGCGGCGCAGGCGTAAACGTCACCAGCGACACGGGCTGCTTGATCACGTAATACGGGTGGATGTCGAAGTTCACCGGGTTGACTTCGAAGGTACGGTTCGAAGCAAAGCGACCCGTCGTGGGGAAGTACGGGGGTGGCTTCGTCAGGCCGCACGTGTTGAACGTGTAGCGCTTGATGTAACCGTTTACGCCGAAAGACGCAGTCGGATCGAGCGTACCAACTGGCTGGCGCGTGCCGTGAATGATTCCGCCGGTGAGATACAAGCAGCCACGACCGGCCTTCACGAGCTCGCACGTCGAGCCGCTCGGAACGCCCTTGTCGTAGTCCTGCACACCAAAGGAGCCGAGCGCGAGGATCGATGCGGTGACGTATGCAGACGGGCCAGTACCAAGGTGCCACACCTTATCTGTGTGCAGTCCCGTCGTGGCTTCCGGCGAAAGTAGCATGTTGTTTGCCATCACCACATTCGTGCCCGAAATAATTCCGAGGTAATCGAGGCACAGCGATGGATCGTTGGCATACGTGATGTCGTCGGCAATCGTGATCTCATTGGGAGAGACGATCGTCAGGCGCCCGTTGACCTTGCCGCTGATGATGACCTTTCCATTCACGAATACGACGCCCTGGAACTCCGGGTTCATCGCGTGACTGAGCGGCCACAGATACGCGGCGTCCGCACGACCCGTTGCGGCGACCTTCGCATTCACGCCGAGTGGCGATGGGAGCCACGCACCGTACGCATTGCCCGCGGGATCGAACACATCTTTCTGACCCGCCGCGTTGTTCAGGTGCGGATCGCCACCCAGAAAGCATCGCGCGCCGGGAACGAGAAGCGCATCCGACCTCGCATCATCATCCGGATAGTCCTTGAGCAGCTTGAAACTGTTCAGACCGAATGGCGCCCCACAGTTTGCGTTCGCTGCCGAAGCCCAGGCGGCGGTGTTCGGATCGGTGCCGGGGCCGAAGAAGGTGAACGCCGCCGCATTGTATCGCGCGGCCTGCGCCAGCTGTGCGGCCGGAAGCGCGTTCGACGACCAGACTCGCATGAAGCCTTCATCAGATGAAGTGTCCTCGCCGTCGCCATTCAGATCCACTGCGATGAACTCGATGCGCGTAGTCGCCTCACCGGTGCCGCCGGTCAGGCCACCATCGATTTTCGTCTTGCCGGCGATTGCCAGCGACGCGAGCTGACCGAACACCTTCGTCGTTGGCATTGCGATCGTCGGAGCCAGCTGCGTGAATCCCTTGTCGAAGAGACCACTACCGGCATTGACGACGTTCTTCGCAGTCGTGACGGCGTCGTGAAACTCGACGCCGGAGGGAGCGATGCTGATCTTGTCGTTCGAGTGCACCGGACCGTACACCTGGTCGCCGCCGCCGAAGTAAATCCCGTTCTCATTGTTCGAGAAGTAGGCAAACTTGGCGAAGGTATCCTGGAAGACCGTGCCGCGATGATAGACCGCGTTTCCGAAGTCATCTTCGGCTTTCACGATGATCGTTCCGTAGATGCCATACTGACCACTTGTGCTGAAGCTCGGTCCAGCCCACGATGTGCGGTACACGTGGGGAATCACGCTGCCGTTTGCATCGAGCACCGGCACATGATTCTCGACCATGACCTCGCCGCTGTCCTTGAAGTACGTCGGATCGCCCGGGTGCGTATTGAGCGTGTTCCGAACCTCTTCGAGCCCCTGTTGGGCGACGTTATACAGTGCGGTCGATCGCTCGCTATTCTGCGAGATCAGTCGGGCGTTGAGCGTCGTGGTAGACGCCACGATCACGATGGCAACGATCGCCAGAGTGACGAGGAGTACTGCCATGAGCGCTACACCGCGTTTCTCTCGAACGCGCGGCTTCGGCATGGGTGACTCTCCTGAGGAAGTCAATTTGGTTTCTGTCCGCCCGATGACACGGGATTTGAAAACGCAGGCGTACAATCCTGCGCAGCTACTGCGTAGTAGTAGAGATTCACGGGATTCAACCCCGAGTCGACGATGTCGTACGTCCCCCCGGCCGGCACAGAGGCAACGTTCACCCAGACTCCAGGTGCATAGCTCGCCATTCTTGTGACGGCGTACCGCATCACGTCGTGCTCACCCCCGTTCTCATCGGGGCTCGCGGTCCACTGTATCCTGAGCGTCCCCGGTGTGGCCGGAACGGTGACAGTGGGCGCGTCAACGGGAAGCGGCGGACCGCCACACGTCTGCAGCTGCCGCATGCCCACGTTCGGCAGCGACGCGATAACCGATACCGGACGCGTGCGTTCGGCCGTATCCGCGAGACCGTTGGTGACGATAAACGAGATGATGACGCCGCGAAGCGAATCACCCGCAATGAGGTTCGACGTCGCGTAGGTTACCGGCAGAGTGGCGCCTGCAATCGTGTCGATCGTCTGGACGCCAGACACTGCGTCCGTCTTGAGATACATGTAGCGGAAGAATGGGTATGTCGAATCGGGAAGCACGTTGCGGACGACTACTTCAGGCGCGCTGGAGTTGACCTGGCGAAGGAGATCGAAGTCGTCGACCCGAGTCGTCTCCGTGTCTGGTGCGAACCAGAATGTGATCGTCTCCGCGGGACTCGGAACACCCCCAGCGATATAGTCCGCTCCTGGATAGCTGAGCGCGGGAGAAGACTGCGGAATCGTGAAAGCTTGAGCCTTGAGAAGCGACTGAGTCTGATTTGTCGGCGCTTTCGGCTCGTAGTAGATCGCATTGATATCGCCGGCGACGTTCGTCGCGTAGTCGGCATTGAACGCAAACGTGTTTTGGTCCGCATAGATCACCGACGGCTGGCCGACGGTAAGGTTGGCGCCAACGGATCGGAAATGCTCATTCAGCAGGTCCGTCGCGAAGCGGGCATTCTGCAGAAGCACCATGTCGGTGGTCGCTTTGCGAAACGTCCGCGACTGGCCCATGAAAAAGTTCATCGTGCCCGCGAGCACGACCGCCATCACGACGATGGCGATCATCAGCTCGATGAGCGAAAAGCCTTTGCGTGTGTGAGTTGGCATTGGTCGCTCCTAGAACGACGAGATGGCGAGTGTCCGTGATACTGGCGCCGAAAGGCCGGCGTTCGTCACGGTCACCGTCACGCGAGTGACATCGTTCTTGGGACAGCCCAATGGATTGTTGCATGTCGTAGTAGCGCTCTTGTCGCGCACAACTTTGGTCACCCGTGAAAAGCCGGCCTCAGGGGTGTCGGTGTTGCTGAAGGTCAGCGTCAATCCATTGTAGTCCGGATACCCGCGCACCTCCGCAATCCGCATGTCTGCGAACGACTGCGCCCTCACGCGCACCGTGTCGATCGTCGTCTCGTGCAGAAACGAGATCGTGGTGTTCGCGAGCCCGAGAATGATGATCATG
>JBDTJH010000191.1:0-47248 GCA_039935955.1 Gemmatimonadaceae bacterium | reverse complement strand
GCCGCCTCATCGAGACCTCGACCGGAATCATCACCGAGGCCTTCCAGGGGCGCACGACCGTCGAGGAGCTGCTCGACGACGCGGAGCAGAAGATCTTCCAGGTGAGCCAGCAGCGCGGCATGCAGGGCTTCATGCGCGTGAAGGAGCTCATGTGGCCGACGATGGAGCGCATCGAGGCGCTGCAGCGCGGCGGCAAGACGGTCACCGGCGTCGCCAGTGGCTTCACCGATCTCGACGAGCTCACCTCCGGTTTTCAACCGGCCGATCTCGTCATCGTCGCGGCGCGACCGTCGATGGGAAAGACCGCGCTCGTCCTCAACATCGCGCAGTACGCCGCCATCGAGAAGAACGTCCCCGTCGCGCTCTTCTCGCTCGAAATGAGCAAGGAGTCGCTGGTGCAGCGCATGCTCACCGCCGAGGGGCGCGTCGACGCGCAGAAGATGCGCAAAGGGCTGCTGCGCGACGAAGACTACTCCCGCCTCGCGCGCGCGGCGGGAATCCTGAGTGGCGCGCCGATCTGGATCGACGACTCGGCCGGCATTACGCTGCTCGAGATCCGCTCCAAGGCGCGCCGACTCAAGGCCGATCAGGACATCGGCATGATCGTGATCGACTACCTGCAACTCATCCAGGGGCCCTCATCCTCCGAGAGCAGGCAGCAGGAGATCAGCCAGATCTCGCGTTCCCTCAAGGCGCTCGCGAAGGAGCTCTCGGTGCCGGTGATTGCGCTGTCGCAGCTCTCGCGCGCGCCCGAGCAGCGCGCGGGCGACCATCGCCCGCAGCTGTCCGACCTCCGCGAATCCGGCGCGATCGAGCAGGACGCCGATCTCGTGATGTTCATCTACCGGCAAGAGGTCTACGACGGTGCGACGGACAAGGATGGCAACTCGCTCGAAGGGCGCGCCGAGGTGATCATCGGCAAGCAGCGCAACGGACCGATCGGTCTCGTGAATCTCTTCTTTCACAAGGCGTACACGCGGTTCGAGAACTACACGGCGCCGCGGCAGCAGTGAGCGCCAAGGCGCGCACCGTCTATCGCTGCACCGACTGCGGCGCCGAGCATCCCAAGTGGTCAGGGAAGTGCGACACGTGCGGCGAGTGGAATACCCTCGTCGAAGAGATCGTCGCGGCACGTCCGTCAACCGCAGCCGGTCGTGCGCGTGCCGCAGGTCCGACGCTCGCGTCCTCCGGCAATGCCGCCGTCGCCATGCGCCTCGGCGATCTCCGCGCCGCCGACACGCCGCGCTGGAACACCGGCATCAACGAGTTCGACTTCGTTCTCGGCGGCGGCATCGTGCCGGGCTCGATGGTGCTCATTGGCGGCGAGCCCGGCATCGGCAAATCGACACTCCTGCTGCAGGTCGCCGCGCGACTCGCATCGCAGGGACATCGCGCGCTGTACATCTCGGGTGAGGAGTCGCCGCTGCAGGTGAAGCTGCGCGCCGATCGTCTCGCGGAGTCATCGGAGAATGTCGAGCTGATCGCCGAGACGGAGCTCGAGACGATGCTCGCGACGGCGGCGTCGATGCGCCCGCAGGCGATGTTCGTCGATTCCATCCAGACGATCTTCACCAACGAGCTCGAAGGCGCGCCCGGCAACGTCGGGCAGGTGCGCGAGTGTGCCGCGCGGCTCATGCGCTTCGCGAAGGAATCGGGGACGGCGGTGTTCGTCGTCGGCCACGTCACGAAGGGCGGCGGGATCGCGGGGCCGAAGACGCTCGAGCATATCGTCGACACCGTTTTGTATTTCGAGGGCGAGGGCTTTCTCGATCAGCGCGTGCTGCGCGCGACGAAGAATCGCTTCGGCGGCGTCGACGAGATCGGTGTGTTCCGCATGACCGCCGGCGGGCTGATTCCCGTCGCGAATCCGTCGGAGCTCTTCCTCGGCGACCGACACACCGGCGCGAGCGGTACCGCGGTCACCGCGTTGATGGAAGGGACGCGCCCGTTGCTCGTCGAAGTGCAAGGACTCGCGGCGAAAGCGGGTTTCGGCACGCCGCAGCGCGTGGCCACGGGGTACGATGGCCGGCGCCTCGCGCTGTTGCTCGCGGTGCTCGACAAGCGCGCGGGGCTTTCGTTCTCACAGCTCGATGTCTTCGTCAACGTCGTAGGCGGGCTCAAGGTGCAGGAGCCCGCGGGGGATCTCGCGATCGCCGCGGCGCTCGCGTCGAGCGTGTACGATCGCGCGCTTCCCGCGGACGCGATTCTCCTCGGCGAGGTTGGACTCGCGGGCGAGATTCGTCCGGTGTCGCAGGCCGAGCGGCGGCTCGCAGAGGCGGAGAAGATGGGAATGGGAGTCGCATATCTCGCCGAGCGGAGCATTCCGCGACGCGCGCCGAAGGGGCTCAAGTGCGTTGGCGTGCAGACGGTGCGCGAGCTGCTCGAGAAGATCCTTACGTGAGCGATGCCGCTGGAGTTAGCACGCGCGATGTGGGCGTCGTCATCGTTGCCGCGGGATCGAGCACGCGCACGGCCGGCGCGGAGCTCAAGCAGTTTCGCTGGGTGGCGGGAAAGCCGATGCTCCTTCACAGCGTGCAGCGATTCATGGAGCGCCCCGATGTCGCGCTGGTCGTATGCGTGCTCCCGAAGTCGCACGCGGGCGATCCGCCGCCGTGGCTCTTCCAGTGTGATGTCGATCGGCTGCTCGTGTCCGTGGGCGGACGCGTGCGCGGCGAGTCCGTGCTCAACGGGCTCGAGGACATGCCGCCCGAGGTGCGCATCGTGCTCGTGCACGACGCCGCGCGCCCGATGGTCGACGCGGAGACCATCGAGCGCGTCGTCGCGAAGGCGCGTGAGGGAGTCGGTGCGGTTCCCGCGCTTCCGGCCACCGATACCATCAAGGAGGTCGACGACAGCGGCGCGGTCGTGCGCACGCCCGATCGCACGAAGCTCTTCCACGCGCAGACACCGCAGGGCTTCCCGCGTGCGATGATCGAGGAGGCCTACATCCGCGCGAGGGCGGACCGCGTGCAGGCGACCGACGACGCCGCGCTCTGCGAGCGCATCGGCGCGCGCGTGGAGATAGTGGAAGGGAGCGCCACCGGAATGAAGGTCACGACCGACGAGGACTTCGCGCGCGTCGATGCATTCGTGAAATTGGTTCGATGACCTACGCATCATGTCTGTAGAACCATTCGTCGTTCCGTTCTGGTCGCCCGCCGAGGTGGCGGCGTCGATCAACGGGACGATCGCGCATCTCGCCGCGCGCAAGGTGCTCGCCTATCCGACGGAGACCGTCTACGGCTTCGGCGGCGCGACGGACTTCGATTCCGTCGAATCGCTCGTGAACATGAAGGGGCGCCCCGCAGGGAAGCCCTTCCTCATCCTCGTCGCATCGAGCGAGATGGTGACGCGACTCGATCTTCGCCTCACGGGCTATGCCTCGCGTCTCGCCGCGCGACATTGGCCCGGACCGCTCACCCTCGTCCTTGGCGGCGGCGAGCGACGGCTCCCCGAACGGCTGCGCGGCCCCGAAGGCGGTGTGGCTGTGCGCTGGACATCCCATCCGAATCTCTCGCGGCTGCTGACGGCATATGGGGAGCCGCTCACATCGACGAGTGCGAATCGCCCCGGCGTGCCGCCCGCGATGACCGCGAGGGAGATCGAAGATCAGTGGAGCGCGGAGATCGGACGCGGGAATCTTCGCGTGCTCGATGGCGGGCGATTGATCCCGTCGCCTCCCTCGACCGTAGTAGATTGCATGGGTGCGCGGGCCCGCGTGATCCGGCCCGGCGCCATCTCCTCCGCGACGTTGCGGGAAAGCGTACCGGACCTCATTGGAGATCTGTAGTCCCATGCGAGTGCTCTTCGTGTGCACGGGAAATACCTGTCGAAGCGTCATGGCCGAGTATCTGGCGCGGCGCATCGCGGCTGATCGCAATCTTTCGGTGGACGTCGGAAGCGCGGGCACGGCCGCGTGGGACGGCGCGCCCGTGTCCGACGGCGCGCTCCTGGTCTGTCTCGAGCACGACGTGGACCTGTCGCCCCATCGCGCGCGTCTGGTCACGCGCGAGCTGCTCGAGAGCTACGATCTCGTGCTCGCGATGGGCCCGCACCATCTCGAGCGCATCGAGGCGATCGGCGGCAAGGGGCGCACGCATCTCCTCACGTCGTATGGCTCGCGCGGCTCGACCGATCGGCCAATAGGCGATCCGTTCGGCGGCGACCTCGGACTCTATCGCGAGACCTTCGACGAGCTCGAGCGCGAGATCCGGCGCGCCTTCGACCGCCTCGCCGCGGAGCGAGCACCGGGCGTCTCGTGATCGCGGGTCCGAGCCGCCTCGTCCTGCTCGGCAACCCCGTCAGCCATTCGCTCTCTCCTGCATTCCAGAATGCCGCGCTCCGCAGCGAAGGCATTCCGCTCACCTACGAAGCCATCGAGGTCGCCGCTCCCGACCTTGGCCACGTACTCACGCTGTTGGCCGAGGACAATGCGGCGGGGAACATCACGATTCCGCACAAGGAGGCGGCGGCGGCGATCTGCGCGCGACTGTCGCCGATCGCGGAGCGCGTCGGCGCAGTGAACACGTTCTGGATCGAGAGCGACGGCATGCTCGTCGGCGACAACACGGATGTTGGAGGCTTCGAGTCGCTCGTGCGCGCGACGATGGATGGGCTCCCGCGCGGACGCATCGCGGTGCTCGGCGCCGGCGGCGCGGCGGCCGCGGCGCTCGCTGCGATCGAGCAGTGGCCCGGATGCGAGGTCACGCTCTACAACCGCAGCCACACGCGGCTCGCGCGGCTTGCCTCGCGCTTCCCTGTAGTGACGCGCACGGCGGCGACGCCTGAGGATGCGGTGCAGGGCGCGACGCTCGTCGTCAACGCGAGCGCCTCCGGGCTGGAGGACGATCTCCTTCCCGTCGCGATCGAGTCGCTACCGTACGATGCGGCGGTGGTCGACCTCGTGTATCGCCGCGGCGACACGCCGTGGGTGCGCGCGGCGCTCGCGTGCGGCCATCGTGCGAGCGACGGCTTGCCGATGCTCATCGAGCAGGGCGCGCTCTCGTTCGAGAAATGGTTCGGTCGACCTGCTCCGCGTGCGAAAATGTGGGACGCTGTGACGATGCCTGCGGATGCTTGATCTGTCGCGCGCACGTGCCCGCGAGGGCGCACGTGCGAGCGCCTACTCGCTCGCACGTGGCGTAATAGACTTGCTGCTTCCCCGCAGCTGCGCCGTCTGCGAGAGAGCCCTCGACGCGCGCGAAGCCGGGGATGCGTCACTCGTCTGCGGCCGATGCTGGGCGCGCGCGCACGAGCTCCCGCATCCTCGCTGTGAGCGTTGCGGTCATCCGCAGACGCGCCCCACGTGCAGCTGGTGCGCCCAGCTCCCGCCCTTCGTGCGCGCCGCGCGCTCGGCCTATTGGATGCCTGGCGGCACCGCGGGCGCAATCGTCCACGCACTCAAGTATGCCGGCTGGACCGGCGTCGCCGAGGGCATGGCGAGCCGCATGGCGCGGCTTTCGTGGCCGGCGGATGTGGTGGCGGAGCGTTCGATGGTGGTTCCGACGCCGCTGGCGGCGACGCGGGAGCGGGAGCGCGGCTTCAATCAGAGCGCCCTGCTGGGACGTGCGCTTGCGTCACGATGGCGGGTCCCATTCGTCTCTGATTGCGTGGTCCGCGCTCGTGCGACTGCTACGCAAACGCGGTTGACACCGGAGGAGAGACGGGGCAACGTTTCGGGCGCGTTTCGTGCGGCGCAAAACGCCCGGCAGCGGCTCAAGGGCGCACATGTCGTCCTCGTGGATGACGTCATCACCACCGGCGCCACGCTTTCCGAATGCGCGACCACGCTCTTCGAGAGCGGCGCGCGAATCATCAGTATCGTGACCTTTGGACGGGCGCCGGCCGCTGGCGACCGTGCACACTGAGAGGAGTATCGAACAGCAATGGCAATTCGCGTAGGCATCAACGGCTTCGGCCGCATCGGACGTCAGGTCGTGCGGGCGCTCCGCCAGCAGAACGTCGCCGACGTCACGATCGTCGCCGTCAACGACCTCACCGACACGAAGACGCTCGCGCATCTCTTCAAGTACGACTCCGTGCACGGCATCTACGATGGCGACGTCTCCGCCGGTTCGGGCTCGATCTCCATCGACAACGATGAGATCGAAGTCCTCACGGAAAAGGATCCGGGCGCGCTCCCGTGGAAGCGACTGAACGTCGACATTGTCCTCGAGTCGACCGGCCGGTTCACCAAGGGCGGCGACGCGAGAAAGCACATCGCCGGCGGCGCGAAGAAGGTGCTCATCTCCGCTCCCGCCACCGACGAGGACATCACCATCGTCCTCGGCGTCAACGAAGGGAAGTACGATTCCGCGAAACACACCATCATCTCCAACGCGTCGTGTACGACGAACTGCGTGGCGCCGATGGTGAAGATCGTGCGCGACGCGTTCGGCTTCAAACACGCGTCGATGACGACGATCCACAGCTACACCAACGATCAGAACATCCTCGACCTGCCGCACAAGGATCTCCGTCGCGCGCGTGCCGCCGCGCTGTCGCAGATCCCGACCACGACGGGCGCCGCCAAGGCGACCGGTCTCGTGATTCCCGAGGTGAAGGGAAAGATCGACGGCATCTCCGTCCGCGTGCCGACGCCCGATGTGTCGTTCACCGATCTCGTGGTCGAGGTCGAGCGCGCGACGACGATCGACGCCGTGAATGCGGCGTTTCGGGTGGCCGCCGATGGACCGCTCAAGGGGATCGTCGCGGTCTCCGACGAAGAGTTGGTGTCGGTCGACTATACGGGCAACCCGTTCTCGTGCACGCTCGACGCGAAGACCACCAACGTCATCGACGGGACGCTCGTGAAGGTGTGCGGGTGGTACGACAACGAGTGGGGCTACGCCTCACGCTGTGTCGACCTGCTGCGCTTCATCGGCGCGCGGCTGTGAGCAAGGTGGTGACACGCGCCGATCGCTCGCGCGATCTGGTGGCGATGCTCGTGCTGCTCGTCGGCCTCGCGCTGTACTCGTATGCGTGGTTCGGCATGCACAATCTCGCGACGAAGCAGCTCGTCATTCCGAAGGGCGTGCCCGCGATGCGCTACTTCGACACGTACTGGCAGCTGTTCCGCGTCGCGAAGCTCTTCTTCATCGCCGGTGCCGCCACTCTCGCGTGGTCGTTCTGGAGCTACCGCAAG
Source organism: Gemmatimonadaceae bacterium (assembly GCA_039935955.1). Lineage (GTDB taxonomy): Bacteria > Gemmatimonadota > Gemmatimonadetes > Gemmatimonadales > Gemmatimonadaceae > FEN-1250. Next base: position 40,104 of record JBDTJH010000191.1, on the reverse strand, counting down.
CGCGCCGACACGACCGCAGCATGAACCCGAAGAAGACGATACGCGATCTCACCGACGCACAGCTGCGCGGCAAGCGCGCGCTCGTGCGCGTCGACTTCAACGTCCCGATCGAGGGCGATCGCGTCACCGACGACACGCGCATCCGCGCCGCGCTTCCGACAATCGAGGCGCTCCTCGCGCGCGGCGCGTGCGTCGTGCTCCTCTCGCACCTCGGCCGCCCGAAGGGAAAGCCCGACCTCAACTACACCCTCGAACCGGTGGCGAATCATCTGAAGACGCTGCTCAAGGCTCCAGTGAGTTTCGTCGAGACCACCGATAGCGACGAGGCCCTCCGCGCCACGCACAACGCGAAGGCCGGCAGCGTGCTCCTGCTCGAGAACACGCGATTCCTCGGCGGCGAGGAGAAGAACGAAGAGCGTCTCTCGCGCGCGCTCGCCGAGCTCGGCGACGTCTACGTGAATGATGCGTTCGGGTCGGCACATCGTGCGCACGCGTCGACCGAGGGTATTGCGCACTGTCTGAAGCCCGCGGTCGCCGGATTGCTCATGGAGCGCGAGCTCAAGTATCTTGGCGAAGCACTGCACGAGCCCGCGCGGCCCTTCGTCGCCATCCTTGGCGGCGCCAAGATCTCCGGAAAAATCGATGTCATCGAGGCGCTCCTGCCGAAGGTCGACAAGCTGCTCATCGGCGGCGCGATGGCGTGCACGTTCTTCAAGGCGATGGGGCTCGAGACGGGAAAGTCGCTCGTCGAGGCCGATCGCGTCGAGATGGCGACGACGCTCCTCTCGCGCGCGGGCGACAAGCTCGTGCTCCCGGAAGATGCGCTCGTGGCGGCGTCGCTCGACGACGGTGCGTCCGCCAAGGCAGTGTCGCGCGACGCGATCCCTGGGACGCAGGCTATGTTCGACATCGGACCGAAGGCCGCAAAGCGATTCGCGGTTGAGATCGCGCGCGCGAAGACCGTTCTCTGGAACGGGCCGATGGGCGTGTTCGAGAAGCCGCCGTTCGATCAGGGTACGAAGGCGGTCGCCGAAGCACTCGCGACCGCGACGTCTCGCGGCGCAACGACTATCGTCGGCGGTGGAGATTCGGCCGCCGCCGTCGAGCATCTCGGGTTGGCAGCGAAAATGAGCCACGTATCCACCGGCGGCGGCGCGTCGCTCGAATTTCTCGAAGGCAAAGAGCTCCCCGGTGTCGCGGCGCTCGACGACAGAGGTCACGCATGAAGAAGCCCGTCTTCGCCGCCAACTGGAAGATGAATCTCGGCCCGCAGGAGACGCGCAGCTATCTCAAAAGCTTTCTCGACTCTTTCGCGCCGACCGAAAACCGCACGGTGATGATCTTTCCTCCCGCGATCTCCCTTGTCGTCGCCGGTTTCGCGCTTCGCGATCGCCCCGACATCATGCTGGGCGTGCAGAACATTCACTGGGAAGAGAAAGGCCCCTTCACCGGCGAGAATGGCGCGGCGATGGCACGCGACGCGGGCGCGAGCGTCGCGCTGGTTGGACACTCGGAGCGCCGGCACACCTTCGGCGAAGGCGACGAGATCACGGCGAAGAAGTGCGCGGCGGCGTTCAAAGCCGGTCTCACCGTCGTGCTCTGCGTCGGCGAGAAAATCGAGGAGCGCGACCGGAACACGACGCAGGCCGTCGTGCTGCGGCAGCTCAAGGCAGGCATCAGCAGACTCAATCCCGCGCAGGTCGCGCAGATCGCCGTCGCGTACGAGCCCGTGTGGGCCATCGGCACCGGCCGCACCGCGACGCCGGAGGACGCGACAGTGGTGCACACGGCGATTCGTCGCGCTCTCAAGGAAGTCGTCAACGCGAAGAACGTCGACATTCCGATTCTCTACGGCGGCTCTGTGTCGAAGGAGAATGCGAAATCGCTTCTCGACGCCCCCGAGGTCGACGGTCTCCTCGTTGGGGGCGCGTCGCTCGACCCGGAGATCTGGGCGTCCATCGCGCAGACTTGACCGAGTATCGTAACTGACGTAAGCTTGGAGACTTAGCTCTCCTCACTTCTCTCGGCGAATGTACACCTTTCTCATTACGTTGCTCGTCATCAACAGCCTGATCCTGATCGCGGCCGTGCTGCTGCAGTCGGGGAAGGGCAGCGGGTTGTCCGCGAACTTCGGCGGCTCATCGTCGTCTTCGGATTCGTTCGTCGGCACGAGACAGGCAGCGAATCTGCTGACGCGAGTCACCTGGTGGGGAGGCGGCGTTTTCCTCGTCCTTGCCTACGTGCTGCAAATCATGGGAACGCGCACGCGCGTCCCGACGTCGGTGCTCGATCCGCTCTCGCACCAGACGCAGTCGGCGCCGATCGCACCGTCTCCCACGAACGCCGCGCCGTCTGCCGTGCCGCTCACGCCGATCGCTCCTCCCGCGCAGGCACCAGCGCCGCCGCCAACCAAGACTCCGCCCAAGTAACGCCGTGACGCCTTCCAGCACGAGAGCCGGGTTCCTCCTCCTCGAGGACGGAACCCTTTTTCGGGGGATGCGCCGAGACGCCGACGTGGAGTGCGTGGCGGAGGTCGTGTTCACGACGAACATGACGGGCTATCAGGAACTGTTCACCGACCCGTCGTACGGCGATCAGATCGTCGTCATGACGACGCCGATGATCGGCAACTACGGCGTCAACGCCGACGATCCCGAATCCGGCAAGGCGCAGGTCGCCGGCGTCGTCGTGCGCGAGCTCACGAACCACCCGTCGAACTGGCGCTCCAACGGCGATCTGCGCAGCTGGCTACGCGATGCCCAAGTGCCAATCCTCGAAGAAGTTGATACGCGCCGGCTCACGCGTCATCTGAGGTCGGCCGGCGTGATGCGCGGCGTCATCGGCAATGGGGACGCGCCGAGCGATGCGACGAGGGCGGCGCTGGCGGCGTGCCCGTCGATGGAGGGGCTGGACCTCGCCTCCCGCGCGTCCACCCGCGAGCGCTACACGTGGGGCGATCCCGAGGCGAAGTCGCACATCATCGCATACGACTACGGGATCAAGCGGAATATCCTGCGCCTGTTCGAGGAGAATGGCTGCCGGGTGACGATCGTCCCCGCGGATACGTCTGCCGAGTCGGTGCTCGAGGCGAAGCCGGACGGAGTCTTTTTGGCGAACGGGCCCGGGGATCCGGCCGCAGTTTCGTACGCGCCCGGAATCATTCGAGCGTTGGCGTCGAAGGAGGTACCGATCCTCGGTATCTGCCTGGGACACCAGCTGTTGGGACTCACTTTCGGAGCCCGGACGGCCAAGATGCCGTACGGGCATCGGGGCGGAAATCACCCCGTGCGGGAGATCGATACCGACAAAGTAGTGATCACCTCCCAGAACCACGGGTTTGCGGTTGTTGGCGACGAAAAGGGGATTCCGGGGGCTCCGGCGCTTCGGGTGACCCACGTGAATCTGAACGACGGCTCGGTGGAGGGGCTCAGGCACCGGGAGCTCCCGATCTTCGCTGTGCAGTACCATCCGGAAGCCGCTCCAGGCCCGCACGACGCGCGCCCGCTGTTTGGAGAGTTCCTGCAGGCCGTCCGATCCGGCGGGGCTCCCGGTGAGCCAAACGCTTGACACACAACGGTTAACGTCATACTTTCGACGCACGATCGCCCCGCTCGGCGGTCGCCAACCCGAGGTTATGAATGACCAAAGCTGACCTTGTCGAGCACGTCACGGCCCAGATTTCGAAAACAGCGGGGCCGATGATCTCGAAGAAGGACTGCGCACGTGTCGTCGATGCATTTCTGGACGCCATCAAAGACGCCCTGAAAGAGCAGAAGAACATCGAGGTGCGCGGCTTCGGCACATTCAAGATTCGTCAGCGCAAGACGCGCATGGCGAGGAATCCTCGCACGGGCTCGCCTGTGGAAGTGTCGGCGCGACCGGTGCCTGTGTTCAAGCCCAGCAAGGAGTTGCGTGCGCTCGTAGCGGAAGAGGATGAGGCGTCGTTCTCGGATTTGCCCGCCTGATTTTTTCATCCGCAATCGTTTTGGCGCCCCGCTTCGTGCACTTGCGAACCGGGGCGCTTTTGATTTTCGGCCGGTATCAGGGGAATGGCAATCGCGTCATCATTCGACCGCAACGCACCTCTTTGCCATTGTCGCCACTTCCGCCTCGGTTCAACATTCACTCAATGACCGTAACCGCTTTGCTGTTCGCCTCATACGCCGAAGCATTCGGCTCCGACCGCGTGGAGATCACGCTCGCCGGGCGCTCGACCGTGCGCGATGTCGTGGACCAGTTGCGCGCGATGCCCGGCGGAGCCACGCTTCCGGCGACGCCGCTCGTTGCGGTGAATCTCACCTACGCCTGCGCGGATCAGCGCGTAGAGAGCGGTGACGAGGTCGCGATCATCCCTCCCGTGGCGGGCGGATGAGCATCCGCACCGCGATCGTTCGCCGCGCGATCGAAGTTGGCGCGCTGATGGCCGAAGTGCGCGACACGGCCGACGGGGCGACGGTCGTGTTTCTGGGAACCGTCCGCGAGGTGAATGACGGGCGCGCCGTATCGGGCATCGAGTACAGCGCGTACGGCGAGATGGCGGAGCGCGAGCTCGCGTCGATCGCGAGCGAGTGTGCGGCGGCGTTCGACGTCGCGCATCTCGTGGTGGAGCACCGGCTTGGCGCGCTCGCTCTCGGCGACACCAGCATCGCGATCGTCGTCGCGCACGCGCATCGCGCGGAGGCGTACGATGCCTCGCGCTTCGTGATCGAGCAGGTGAAGCAGCGGCTCCCGGTGTGGAAGCGCGAGGGCTACGTGGACGGCGCGAGCGAGTGGGTGAGCGCGGGCGGCATCGAGCAGGAGCGGCCGGTGCAGGAGCAGGGGAAGTGATCGCAACCATGGAGTCGGCGATGCCGCCGGCATCGCCGGGCGCGCGGGACCAGTTCGGGCGCCGTATCGAGTATCTGCGGATCTCGGTCACCGACCGGTGCAACTTCCGCTGCGCGTACTGTATGCCGCTCGAGGGGCTGCCATGGCTCCCGCGCGAGAGCATCCTCAGCTACGAGGAGATCACGGAGGTCGTGCGCCAGCTCGCGTCGCTGGGCGTGAGCCGGCTGCGCATCACCGGCGGCGAGCCGACCATCCGCCCGCAGCTCACCACGCTGATCGCGATGCTCCGCGAAATCCCTGGAATTCAAGATATCGCCCTGTCGACCAATGGTGTGAAGCTCCCGGAGATGGCCGCGGAGCTGAAGCGCGCGGGACTCGACCGGGTGAACATGAGCGCCGACAGCCTGCGCCCCGACCGCATCCGCGAGATCGCGCGCCGCTCGCTCGCATTTTCGCCCGTCCACGCGGCGCTCGCGGCGGAGCGCGCGGAGCTCGGCCCCGTGAAGATCAACACCGTCGTGATGCGCGGCATCAACGACGATGAGATCGAGGACTTCGCGCGGCTGACGCTCGAGCATCCGTGGCACGTGCGCTTCATTGAGCTGATGCCTGTGGGCGAGATGGCGGGCGAGGAAGTGGATCGCGTGGTGCCGAGCGATGAGATTCTCGCGCGGATCGCGCGCATCGCACCGTTGGCGCCGGACGCCGGTCCGGCGCGCGGCAACGGACCCGCGGCGTACTATCGATTTGCGGGAGCGCCGGGAAGCATCGGCGTCATCACGCCGATGAGTCACACGTACTGCGGCGACTGCAACCGCGTGCGCCTCACGGCCGATGGGCAGCTGCGCACCTGTCTGTATGGCGAAGAGCAGGTGAGCTTCCGCGATGCGCTGCGTGCGGGCAAGCCGCTCGCGCCGCTCTTCGCGCAGGCGCTCTCGACGAAGCCGCGCGAGCATCAGCTGCTGCAGATGAAGGTGGGCGGACTGCGGGCATTGTCGCAGATCGGCGGCTGATTCAGCATCCAGCGCGCTGCACCTTCTCAAGCTCAGCCCGCTTCCGCAGAGCGTGAAATGCAAATACCTCCGCCGAGGGGTGCGATTTAACGTATTCAATAAAGTGCACTCCACCCCACTGCGACGGGTTTTGATTCTCGAGGGGTTGACTTCCCATCGCCGGTGGTGCATTCGCAGGAAGTTAACCGGCCGCTTGCCCCGTTCTTACGCGGCGCACACCTTCGGTTTGCGCACCCTCCCAATTGTGTCGCGCCCAGCGGCCACTGGCGCACGCGACGCACCGCATTTACTCGCGCGATGAGGTGGCGCGCTCACGAGTAGGAATCAGCACCATCGTCTTCGCCGGATCAGGTCCCGATCCGGCCCCACAGCCAATCGCGTTCGAGAGTCAGTATCGAGCGCGGCCATGGAGAGGCCGTATATGCGTAAGCGATTCCGTCCGTTCGCGTTTGCCGCTGGCGTTTGGCTCCTGCCCACTTCGGCACTCGCGCAGCAAGGTACGATCTCGGGACGAGTCACGGACAAAGCCACGAACAATCCGGTTGCAAGCGCGCAGGTGACGATCGTCGGCAGCACGCGCGGTACGCTCACCGGCGACAAGGGCGCGTACACCATTCGCGCGGTCGCCGCGGGTTCGATCACGCTGCGCGCCACGCGCATCGGCTACGCCGCGAACACCCAAACAGTCATCGTCCCGGAGAGCGGCACCGTCACGGCGGACTTCGCACTCACCTCCACGCCATCGAAGCTGGACGAGATCATCGTCAGCGCCAGCGGCGAGCAGGAGACGAAGCGCGAGCAGCCCGTGTCGATCGGCACGATCAACATGGATTCCGTCAATCTCGCGCCCGTGAACAGTTTCTCCGAGCTCCTCACCGCACGTACGCCGGGTGTCGTCGCGATGTCCGACGGAGGCACGCTCGGCGCCGGCACGCGCATTCGCATCCGCGGTTCGAATTCTGTTTCGCTCGACAACGACCCGCTGATCATCATCGACGGTGTGCGTGCGAACGGAAACGAGGGCTCCACGACGCTCGGCGTTGGCGGGCAGGTGCCCTCACGGCTGGACGACATCAATCCCGAAGACATCGAGACGATCAATGTCATCAAGGGCCCGGCGGCTTCGTCGCTCTTCGGTACGGCGGCCGCGAACGGCGTCATTCAGATCACGACGAAGCGAGGCGCATCGGGCAAGCAGACGTGGAGCGCCCACGTTGGTGGCGGCACGGTCTCCAACTACATCAAGTTCCCGAGCAACTACGGCGTGGTGGATGTACAAGGTGGCGACACGGTCTTCTCGCAGGCGACGCAGGGCGCGCCGTGCATCACGGATTTTCAGGCGGCCGGCTTCTGCACCTACACCGGGCTGCAGACGTTCAATCCTCTCGAGGTGAACAGCCCCTTCGTCACCGGGTACACCCAGACGTACGGGCTCGCCGTGAGCGGCGGCAGCGAGGCGATGACCTACTATCTGAGCGGACAGTTCGACAAGGACCAGGGCGTCTACGAGATCAACAAGATTCGGCACGGAACGCTCCGCGCTAACGCCACTGCGCATCTCGGTCCGAGGTTCGACCTCACGGTGAACACTTCCTTCGGCCAGAATCGGCTCCGTCTGCCGCAGAACGACAACAACGTTCGCGGCGTCATTCCGTCGGGAATCCTCGGTCTCGTGTTCGATGACAGCGTGAATCATGGCTACCAGTTCCAGCAGCCGGCGAACATTTTTGCCATTAACACGCAGCAAAACACGGAGCGCTACACCGGAGCAGCGACTGCCACGTGGCGGCCCCTGAGCTGGCTCAACGTCGTCGGCGTGACCGGGCTGGATTTCTCCAATCGCATCGATCAGGAGCTCATCCCGACCTATCTCGACAACGGGGTCACGAGCCGGTTCGCCGACGACTCACTGGGCAATCGTACGTCGAATCCGTTCCAAACTTTCATCTATACGTTGAATACGAGCGCGACCGCGAGCTATGGGCTTCGCCCCGCTCTCTCCGGCTCGACGACGATCGGCACACAATACTCGCAGAACTACTCGCATGGCACCTTCGCCTTCGGGAAAGTTCTCGCGCCGGGCACGGGCTCGCTCAACGGTGCCACCCAGGCGTTTGCCGTCGGCGAGGCCACGAACAAGGACATCATCCTCGGCGCGTATGGACAGCAGCAACTCAACTGGCGCGATCGCGTGTACCTGAGCGGTACCCTTCGCGCCGACAAGAACAACGCGTTCGGCAGAAACTTCAAAAGCATCGTGTATCCGGGGGGAGGCGTCTCGTGGGTAATTGGCAACGAGGACTTCTTCCCCAAGCAGAAGTTCATCTCCCAGACGCGGCTGCGTGCGGCGTACGGACAGTCGGGACAGCAGCCGGGATTTCGCGACGCCGTCGCGTTCTACGCGCCGGTCGCGATCCACGTGGGGGGCCAGGATGTAGCGTCCTTCACCGCGGGCAACCTCGGCGACCCGAATCTCAAGCCAGAGCGCACGGGTGAGACGGAACTCGGATTCGAAGCGAATCTCTGGAAGGACATCTTTGCGCTCGATTTCACCTGGTACGACAAGAAGACCACCGACGCGCTCATCAAGCGTCAGCTGCCGCCGTCGAACGGCTTGCAACAACTCTTCTTCCAGAACCTTGGCAGCGTGCAAAACAAGGGTGTCGAATTCTCGCTTAGCGGCACGCCCGTCAAGGGACACACTATCGCATGGGACTTCACGCTCGCCGGGGCGCGCAACAGCAACAAGGTGCTCAAGCTCGGCGTCCCTCCGATCATATTCGGCGACCAACGCCATCAAAACGGATATCCCCTGGGCGGTTATTGGGCGCGACCGTACACGTTCAAGGACATCAACGGCGACGGGGCGATCACGACCGAGAACTGTCCGGGTCCCGCCTGTGAGATCACGCTGGGCGACACCGCCGTATACCTCGGCTCGCCCTTCCCGACCTGGGACATCACCTTCGGATCCGGCCTGACCTTTTTCAAGTACGTTCGCGTCGCAGCACTCCTGAACCGTCGCACGGGCAACAAACTACTCAATTACACCGAGGATTTCCGCTGCTCCGCGTTGCTCATCTGTAAGGCGCTGAATCAGAGTATCGATCCGACCGTGAAGAAGACGTCGTCTCTGGCGGACCAGGCTGCTGGAATTGCGGCGAGGCTGGGAACCGACGCCGGCTACGTGGAGGACGGTAGCTTCTGGAAGATTCGGGAAGTATCACTGACGTTCTCGGCTCCGGATCATCTAGCGCATCGCTTTGGTGTCTCGGCGCTGAGTCTTACCCTCGCGGGACGCAATCTCGGCACGTGGACCAACTACAAGGGCCTCGATCCGGAGATCAACGAGAACGGCGGGCTCAACTTTTCGACCGACGAATTCCTCAGCCAGCCACCCGTTCGCACGTACACCGTGCGGATGGACATCCATTGGTAGACGGCGACCATAACCTGAGCGAGATGCCAAATATGCTTATGAATCGCGACGCGCTTTACGGTCGCAGGATCTGGCTGGTGATTGCCGCAGGGGCGTTGCTCCTCTCCGCGTGCAGCACCGATACCCTTCTGCAGGCGACCGATCCCGACAACACGCCCCCTGGCGCGCTCAAGGGAGCATCATCACTGCCAGGCTTTCGGGCGAGCGCCATCGGCGACTTCGGTCGCGCTTTCGATGGAAACGCACTGAACCCGGATGGGAACGAATATGAAGGGCTCGTGAACATGACGGGGCTGCTCACTGACGAGCTCCAGAATACCGAGACCTTCCCCACGCGCACCGAAGTCGATCGCCGGCACATCCAGGTCGACAACTCCACCATGCGCGACATCTTCTTTAACGCGCATCTGGCACGCGTGGCTGCCGCGCGGGCGTCCGGCGCATTCGCGGCGTTCGGCCCCGCCGATCCGGCGCGATCGGAAGTCGTGAGCCTCGAGGCTTTTTCGATTCTCCTCCTTGCGGAGGATTACTGCTCGGGCGTGCCGCTCTCCAACGTCGACACGGCCACGGCCGTCGTGCAGTTTGGGCAGCCGATGACGACGGCGGCACTGCTCTCGGTGGCGGCGGACACGTTCACTTCGGCGCTGACGCTCGCGGTCGATGCGGATCGCCACAACCTGGCCGAACTGGGCAAGGCGCGGACGCTGCAATTCGAGGGGCGCTCACATCTCGGTGAAGCGGCAACGCTCGTTGCGGATGTTCCGACGGGATGGACCTACAAGATCACTCACTCGAAGAACTCGCAGCACGAGTGGAACGGCGTCTATGAGTTCATGTGGCTCGAAGGGCGGTGGATTCAGGCAGATAGCGAAGGAATCAACGGACTCCCATACCGTGAGGATCCGCGCAATCCGTTCGGAGAGAATGGCGCGACCTTTGTCGGACTCCCCTTTTTCGGAACGCTGAGATATTCCTCGCCTGACTCGTCGACGGTTCTCGCGAGCGGTATCGAAGCGCGACTGATCGAGGCGGAGGCGGCATTGCAGGCCAACGACAACGTTCTCTTTCTGAAGAGGCTCAATGATCTGCGAGACTCGAGCGGGCTCGCCCTTCCGCCGCTCGCCGATCCCGGAACCGTGACGGGTCGAGAAGATTTGCTCTTCAGCGAGCGTGGGCAGTGGTTGTATCTCACCGCGCACCGCCTTCCCGATCTCCGCAGACTCTCGCGGTCGACTGCGAACGACGGGTATGGACGCGATCCCGAAACGGTGTTCCCGACCGGAGCGTGGTTTCGCGGAGGAGTCTATGGCCCCGACACGAACTTCCCAATTCCGATCGAAGAGTTGAACAACCCGCAAGTACCGGGGCCCGCTCCGAACACGTGCATTGACCGAAATCCATAACAGGCTCGTTGTATCGTGTCTGCTGCAAACGAGAGAGGCGGACGGTCTGCCTCCCTCGTTTGCGTCGGGCACGCGGATTACGCGCTCGGCCGGCTCCTGGTATGGATGAGAATCACGCCAGCGTTGGAGTTGGTCCCAAAATACGCCGTCGCCTCGACGGATCCCATCTCCTCAATGGTCTCGATGTCTGCGGCTGCCAGCTGGCGAAGGGCACGAATGTCCGTCAGCTGCACACCGTCGATGTAGACGGTAGGATCGTCGTGGAGATACAAACTTCCGTGTCCACGTCGCGGGTGCAGGCGCTGCGGCTCGCCGTCGTACGATTCGGTGGCGCGAGCTGTGGTGCTCAACCGTTTGAGCACTTCCCACGCGTCCGTCGCGCTCGACTGTTTGATCGCCTCGGCGGTGATCACATGCGCGTGATACGCCTGATCGGTCGGCGAAGCCGTCGTGCTTCCGCCGGTCTGGCAGCCCGCCACAATCAAAAAGGGGACGGCCAGCCTCACGCATCGCCGCGACGACATGGCCATCGGACCCTCCTTGTACGGCGCATCGACGTGGATTTCGGAATCTGAATTCCGCGCTGCCAAACGTCAACGTGCCATTGGCGATTCGCGCACCGCTGCCATTTCGCCACGCCTCCTCCGCGTCTATCTTTCGTCTGCGAATATCTCTCAGAGGAATACGACGCGGATGCTGAACAAGATCACGGTAGTCGGGGCGGGGAATGTCGGCGCCACCACGGCGCAGCGACTCGCGGAGAAGGAGCTGGCGCGCACGGTCGTGCTGGTCGATGTGATCGACGGCGTGCCACAGGGCAAAGGGCTCGACATCTGGGAGTCCGCGCCGATCGAGGGCTTCGACTCCCGGCTCATCGGCACGAACGACTACGCCGCCTCCGAAGGCTCCGATATCGTCGTGATCACCGCCGGCATCGCACGCAAGCCGGGCATGTCGCGAGACGATCTCCTCAACACGAACGCCGGCATTGTCAAGCAGGTTTCCGAGCACGTGAAGGCGAGCTCGCCCAACGCGATCCTCATCGTCGTCTCGAATCCGCTCGACGTCATGTCCTGGGTCGCGATGCAGACGACCGGATTTCCGCGCGAGCGCGTGATCGGGATGGCCGGCGTGCTCGACACCGCGCGCTACCGCTCGTTCATCGCCGAAGAGCTGCAAGTCTCCGTGCGCGACATTCAGGCGATGGTGCTCGGTGGCCACGGCGATACGATGGTGCCGCTGCTTTCGTACACGTCGGTGAGTGGCATTCCGGTGACGCAGCTGCTCGACAAGGCGAAGCTCGACGCGATCATCGCCCGCACGCGCTCGGGTGGCGCCGAGATCGTGAAATATCTGAAGACGGGATCGGCGTACTACGCGCCGTCGGCTGCGGCGGTGCAGATGTGCGAGGCGATCGCCTTCGATCAGAAGCGCATCCTGCCATGCGCCGCGTGGCTCACCGGCGAGTACGGGCAGTCGGGGATCTTCCTCGGCGTGCCGTGCAAGCTCGGGCGCGCTGGGCTCGAGAAGATCATCGAGGTGACGCTGACCGACGACGAGCGCGCGGCGCTGGCGAAGAGTGCGGACGCGGTGCGCGAGCCGATGTCCGCAGTCACGCTGTGATCGCCGCGTGATGCGCACGGCGAGTCTCTGGTCGACCACCGTCGGCAAGAAGATCGTGATGGCGGTGTCCGGGCTGATCATGGTCGGCTTCGTCATCGCGCACATGGCCGGAAATCTTCAGCTGTTCGAGGGTGCCGATCGCATCAACACGTACTCGGCATTTCTGCACGGGCCCGCGAACGAGGTGCTGTGGATCGTGCGCGTCGTGCTGCTCGTTGCCGCGATCGCGCACGTCGTCTCTGCGTATCAGCTGACGGTGCTGGATCGCGCGGCGCGACCGGTGCCGTATGTGAAGCGGGAGCTGCAGGCAGCGACGATCGGATCACGCACGATGCGAATTGGCGGAGTGATTCTCGCGCTCTTCATCCTGCTGCACATCCTGCACTTCACGACGTTGACGCTGCAGCCCGCGCCGCTCACGGAAGGCGACGTGTACGGCAACGTGCTCGCGAGCTTTCGGATCTGGTGGGTGACGGCGATCTACGTGATCGCGATGATCGCGCTCGCCCTCCATCTCTATCACGGGCTCTGGAGCTCCGTGCGCACGCTCGGCTTCGAGCGCGGGCGCCTCGACCCATTCAAGCGTCCCGTCGCCATCGCACTCGCGCTCGTGATCTGGGCTGGCTTCACGATCGTGCCGGTTGCCGTGTTCTTCCACCTGGTGCCGTGACGATGGAGCTGCGCGCGCGCGTTCCCGAGGGGCCGATCGAGCAGAAGTGGGATTCGCATCGCTTCGACATGAAGCTCGTGAATCCCGCCAACAAGCGGAAATACACCGTCATCGTAGTCGGCAGCGGACTCGCCGGCGGGGCCGGCGCAGCGACGCTCGCGGAGCTCGGCTACAACGTGAAGTGCTTCTGCTTTCAGGATTCGCCGCGCCGCGCGCACAGTATCGCGGCGCAGGGCGGCATCAATGCGGCGAAGAACTATCAGAACGATGGCGACTCGGTTTATCGCCTCTTCTACGACACCGTGAAGGGCGGCGACTTCCGCTCGCGCGAGGCGAACGTCTACCGGCTCGCGCAGATCAGCGTGAACATCATCGATCAGTGCGTCGCGCAGGGGGTGCCCTTCGCGCGCGAGTACGGCGGGATGCTCGCCAATCGCTCCTTCGGCGGCGCACAAGTCTCGCGCACGTTCTACGCGCGCGGACAGACCGGCCAGCAGCTGTTGCTCGGCGCGTATCAGGCGCTCGAACGACAGATCGGGAAGGGGATGGTCACGATGTATCCGCGCACGGAGATGCTCGATCTCGTCGTGATCGACGGCGTCGCGCGGGGAATCGTGACGCGCAACCTGATCACCGGCGCGATCGAGTCGCATGCGGCGGATGCGGTGGTGCTCGGCACCGGCGGCTACGGAAACGTCTTCTATCTGTCGACGAACGCGAAGGGATCGAATGCGACGGCGATCTGGCGCGCGTACAAGCGCGGTGCTGCGTTCGCGAATCCGTGCTTCACGCAGATTCATCCGACGTGCATCCCGAAGAGCGGCGAGTATCAGTCGAAGCTCACGTTGATGTCGGAATCGCTGCGCAACGACGGGCGCGTGTGGGTGCCGCTGGCACGCGGTGACAAGCGGAAGGCCGACACGATTCCGGAATCCGAGCGCGACTACTATCTCGAGCGGATGTATCCGAGTTACGGGAATCTCGCGCCGCGCGACATCGCGTCGCGCGCGGCGAAACGCGTGTGCGACGAGGGGCGCGGTGTCGGGCCGACCGGGCTCGGCGTCTATCTCGATTTTGCAGCCGCGATTGCGCGCGTGGGCGAGGATGCGATTCGCGAGCGCTACGGCAATCTCTTCGAGATGTATCAGCGCATCACGGACGAGAATCCGTACAAGGTGCCGATGCGCATCTATCCAGCCGTGCATTACACGATGGGCGGGCTCTGGGTCGACTACAATCTCATGAGCACGATCCCCGGGCTGCACGTGATCGGCGAGGCGAACTTCTCCGATCACGGCGCGAATCGCCTCGGCGCGAGCGCGCTGATGCAGGGGCTTGCCGACGGCTATTTCATCATCTCGAGCACGATCGCCGACTATCTGGCGGCGAAGAAACTCGCGCCCGTGGACACGACGCACGCCGCGTTCAGGGAGGCCGAGTCGCGCGTGGCGGAGATGACGAGGAAGCTGCTCGCGACGAAGGGGACGCGAACAGTGGATTCGTTCCATCGGGAGCTGGGCAGCATCATGTGGGAGTACTGCGGCATGGCGCGCAACGAGGCCGGCCTCAAGATCGCGCTCGAGAAGATTCCGAAGCTGCGCGCGGAGTTCTGGCGCGACGTCAACGTGCCGGGGAGCGCCGACACGCTGAACCAGGCGCTCGAGAAGGCCGGTCGCGTCGCGGACTTCTTCGAGCTCGCGGAGCTGATGTGCCGCGATGCGCTCGAGCGGAAGGAATCGTGCGGCGGACACTTTCGCGAAGAGTATCAGACTCCGGAGGGCGAGGCGCTGCGCGACGATGAGCACTTCGCCTACGTCTCGGCGTGGGAATACGCGGGCGACAAAGCGGCGCCTGTGCTCAACAAGGAGCCGCTCGACTTCGAGTACGTGCACCTCGCGCAGCGGAGCTACAAATGAACGTCACGTTGCGCGTGTGGCGCCAGGCGGGTCCCGGCGCTCCGGGGAAGATGGTGGAATACAAGGCGACCGAGATCAGCCCCGAGGCGTCGTTTCTCGAGATGCTGGACGTCGTCAACGAGGAACTCACGCTCGCCGGCCAGGAGCCGATTGCCTTCGATCACGACTGTCGCGAGGGAATATGCGGCAGCTGCAGTATGATGATCGATGGGCGTGCGCACGGCCCGAACCAGGGGACGGCCACGTGCCAACTCCACATGCGCAGCTTCGAGGACGGCGCGACGATCTTCGTCGAGCCGTGGCGCGTGCGCGCCTTTCCGGTGGTGAAGGATCTCTGCGTCGATCGCAGCGCTTTCGACCGGATCATCGCGGCAGGCGGATTCATTACCGCAGCGACGGGCGGCGCGCAGGACGCGAACGACGTGCTCGTCCCCAAGCTTTCGTCCGACCTCGCCATGGACTCCGCCGCGTGCATCGGCTGCGGGGCGTGCGCGGCCGCGTGCCCGAACGGCTCGGCGTCGCTCTTCACGGCGGCCAAGGTCACGCACCTCGCGCAGCTTCCCCAGGGGCAGCCGGAGCGCTACCGGCGCGTAGTCGAGATGGTCGCGCAGCACGACAGCGAGGGCTTCGGGGGATGTACGTTGCATGGGGAGTGTCAGATCGCGTGTCCGAAGGAGATCAGCATCGACACGATCGCGCGGATGAATCGCGACTACATGGTCGCCGCGGCGACGATGCGTGAGGAGAAGGTCGGCGGAGGCTCGGGGTGAGCGGTCGCGCTTTCGCCGAATGGCCGGATGTCAAAAACGGGTGCCGCGAAGTTCTCGCCGCACCCGTTCTTTTTTATCTTGAATTCAAGATGATCTAGTGCGCGCGATTCAGATACTCGGTGGCGCGGAGCGGCTTCTTGCGCTGGAAGTTGAGCGTCGCGTTGCGAAGCGGCGCATCGGGTCCGACCACGCGACCTGGGGATCCGTCGACAACGGAGAGCGTAAACGCACCCAATCCCTATGCGCGCATGACGCGACGCTAAGCTACAGCCGCGGGAGCGTCACACCGCGCTGCCCCTGGTACTTCCCCTTCCGATCCGCGTACGACGTCTCGGGTGCCTCATCGCCCTCGAAGAAGAGCGCCTGCGCAATCCCCTCGTTCGCGTAGATCTTCGCCGGCAGCGGTGTGGTGTTCGAGATCTCGAGCGTCACGAAGCCCTCCCACTCCGGTTCGAATGGCGTGACGTTCGTGATGATTCCACAGCGCGCGTAGGTCGATTTGCCGACCGTGATCGTGATGACGTTGCGCGGAATGCGGAAATACTCGACCGAACGGCCGAGCGCGAAGCTGTTGGGCGGCACGATGCAAACGTCGCCCTCGAATTCCACGAACGACTTCGGATCGAAGTGCTTCGGGTCCACCATCGAGTTCAACACATTAGTGAAGATTTTAAACTCGGTCGCGACGCGCATGTCGTATCCGTACGAGCTGACGCCGTAGGAGATGACGCCCTCGCGAACCTGACGGTCGGCAAAAGGCTCGATCATACCGTGCTCGAGCGCCATCTGGCGGATCCAGCGATCGGACTTGATGGACATGTCTCGGAGGTGGTGAGGACTGGTCTGGGGTGGTCGGAGGGGAATGTATCGCTCCCCAAGGAGCATGGCAAAGCGCATTGCAGAGCGATTGACCCCACGATAGTTTTCCGTGAGGGATAGTGAAAAATTTCACGAGTTGGGAGACGATGGGTCGCGAGTATTTTCCGATTCTCATGCTGGTGGGGTTCGTCGCCGTCAACGCGGTAGGGATGCTGGCCCTCTCCCATCTAACCATCCGTCCGCGTCCCACCCCCGTCAAACAGACCGCCTACGAGTCAGGCATCCCCCCGCTCGGCGACGCACGCGAGCGCTTCTCCGTCAAGTTCTACATGGTCGCCATGCTCTTCATCGTCTTCGACATCGAGACGGTGTTCATGATTCCGTGGGCGACCTATTACCGACAGCTCTCCTGCGACGTTCCGCTCGTCAATGGCGCGTGCTCGCCCGCGCATCTCTCGTTCTTCGGACTCGGCGAGATGCTGGTCTTCATCGCGATTCTGCTCGTCGGCTACATCTACGTCTGGAAGAAGGGGGCGCTGCAATGGGACTGAGCGAGGTCACTCCCACGAGTACGACCTTCGGGCCTCCGCAGCAGGAGAGCTGGGTCGCCACACGACTCGACTTTCTGGTGAACTGGAGCCGCTCGAAGTCGCTGTGGCCGATGCCCTTCGGCACCGCCTGCTGCGCGATCGAGTTCATGGCGACCGCGGCCACACGCTTCGATCTGGCGCGCTTCGGCATGGAGCGCATGAGCTTCTCGCCGCGGCAGGCCGACGTGCTCATCTGTGCCGGGCGCGTGCCCTTCAAGCTCGCGCCGGTACTGCGTCGCATCTGGCAGCAGATGCCGCAGCCGAAGTGGGCGATCTCGATGGGCGCGTGCGCGTCGTCGGGCGGAATGTTCGACAACTACGCGGTGGTGCAGGGGATCGATACGATCATCCCCGTCGACGTCTATGTGCCGGGATGTCCGCCGCGTCCCGAAGGACTGCTCTACGGCATCATGATGCTGCAGGAAAAGGTGATGCGCGAGAAGATGTCCGACGACACGATTCGCAACGAGATGGAGCCCGATCCCGAGAGCGGGTTGTACATCCCCGCGAGCAGGATCGACGAGCTCTCCGAGTCGTTCGGCAATTCCGTCCAGCAGACGCGGTCGGGGCTATGACCGCGCCCTTCTCGCCAATGCTCCCCGGCAGCGCAAACCCCGGCGCGCCGGCGCCCGCAACGCCGCGAAACCTTCCGCAGCGCGGTGGCGCGCCTAATCCGTCGGCGGCGGCCATCGCTGCGAAGTTCGGCAAGCTGTTCATGCGCTCCGAGGTGATCTGGGGCGACACGAACGTCTACATCCAGACCGCCGGTGTGAGTGAGATCATTAGCTGGCTGCACGACGATGCGTCGCAGCAGTACGACTATCTCTCCGACGTCACCGCCGTCGAGTTTCGCGACCCCGAGCAGCCGCTCGAGGTCGTGTGGCATCTCCGCTCGCTTCCATTTCGTCGCTTCCTGCGCGTGAAGGTGTCGCTCGACAAGCGCGTCAAGCTCGAAGTCGACAGCGTGTGGCCAATCTACAAGGCCGCGAACTGGCTCGAGCGCGAGTGCTTCGACATGTTCGGCATCACCTTCAAAGGGCACCCGGATCTGAGGCGCATCCTGATGTGGGAGTCGTACCGCGAGGGTCATCCGCTTCGCAAGGACTTCCCGCTGCGCGGACGGTTCAGCCGCGCCGAGCAGCTGCGACAGGCGCTGAGCATCACGACGGAAGGACGCTACTCGATGGAAGAGCTGACCGTCGCGCAGGCGTTCGAGGATCTCCCCGAGGAGATGCGTCGTCGCCTCGCCGGCGGCGAACGGACGGGCGAGTAAGATGGCCACCACGACTCGTACCGTGGAAGTCGCGCTCGGCACCGCCGGCGTCGATGCGGATGGGCGCGCAGTTCGCACGCCGATGACGCTCACCGAGAACGGCGCGGTCACGACGCTCGAGCCGCCGGCGATGGCTGTCGCGCCTGAGCTCGAGGGCGAGCACATGCTCATCAACATCGGGCCGCAGCACCCCGCGACGCACGGCGTGCTGCGCCTCGTGCTGGAGCTCGATGGCGAGACGGTCGTGCGCTGCGTACCGCACATCGGCTATCTGCATTGCGGCTTCGAGAAGATCGGGGAGTATCGCCAGTACAATCAGGTGATCCCGTGGACCGATCGCGAGGACTACCTCAACTCGATCGGCAACAATGTCGCCTTCTCGATTGGCGCCGAGCGGCTGTTCGGAGTCGAGGTGCCGCCGCGGTGCACAGTGCTGCGCGTGATCGCGATGGAGCTCTCGCGCATCATCTCGCACCTTGTCTGGCTCGGCACCACCTGCATTGATCTCGGCGCGTTTACGCCGTTCCTGTGGAGCTTTCAGGAGCGCGAGAACGTCTACAACCTGCTCGAGAGCTGGGTTGGTGCGCGCCTCACGACGAGCGCGACGCGAGTCGGCGGCATGGCGGCTGACATCCCCGAAGGATGGACGGATCAGCTTCGTCACTTCATCCGCACCTTCCCGAAGACGGTCGACGAGTGCGACCGCATGCTGACGAAGAACGGGATCTGGATCGGTCGCACGACTGCACTTGGCGTCATGTCCGCGGATGAGGCGATCAACTACGGGCTTTCGGGTCCGATGCTGCGCGCCTCCGGCGTCGCGTACGATGTGCGGAAGGACTTTCCGTATCTCGACTACGAGAGCTACGACTTCGACGTGCCGGTCGGATCGAACGGGGATGTCTACGATCGCTTCCTCGTGCGCGTAGAGGAGCTGCGGCAGTCGACGCGGATTCTCGCGCAGGCACTCGACCGGCTCCCCGACGGTCCCGTGAATTCCAGCGACCACCGCGTGATCCTGCCGCCGAAGAGCCGCGCGATGAGCGACATGGAGTCGATGATCCATCACTTCAAGCAGGTGATGGAAGGTCCGCGACCGCCGATCGGCGAGGTCTACGTGCCGGTGGAAAGTCCGAAGGGGGAGAAGGGCTACTACTTCGTGTCCGACGGAACGGCGAAGCCGGTGCGCTGGCGCATTCGTCCTCCGTCCTACGTGAATCTGTCCGCGATCTCGAAAATGGTAGAGGGGCATCTGCTCTCCGACGTGATCGCGATCAACGCCAGCATCGACATCGTCATGGGAGAGATCGATCGGTGAGTGCTCAACGAGAAGGAGCGACCCAGGGCGAAGCGCTGGATCATTCGAGTGGGGGCAGCATCGGCGAGATCCCGTATCGGCCGGTGTTCGTCGGTGCGGTCAAGGACGAGCTCGAGGCGCTGTTTACGCGCTATCCAACCAAGATGGCGGCGCTCCTCCCCGCACTCTGGATCATCCAGCGCGAGCGCGGCTGGGTGAGCGAGGAGGCGATGGTCGAGGTCGGACAGCAGCTCGAGCTCACTCCCGCCTACGTGAAGGGTGTCGTCACCTTCTACACGATGTACCACCAGCATCCGGTGGGACGCTACTTCATCCAGGTGTGCACCACGTCGCCCTGCGGTGCATCCGGTGCGGAGAAAGTGGTCGAAGCGCTGCTGGCGCAGACGGGATGCGTCGACCTCGGCGCCACATCGCCCGACGGCCGCTTCACCATGGTGGAGGTCGAGTGCCTCGGCGCGTGCGGCTTCGCGACGCCGATTATGGTGAACGACGACTTCATCGAGTCGGTCACTCCAGAGAAGGTCCCACAGATTCTCACTCAGTTCAAATAGATGGGATATCCCCACAAGTCGAATCCGAAAGAGACGCCGATTCTCTCCAAGTACTTCGGAGAGCCGCAGGCGCGCACCCTCGACGGCTGGAAGCAGCGCGGTGGCTATCGTGCGCTGCAACAGGCGCTCGGCATGACACCCGCCGACATCGTGAACGTGCTGAAGGATTCCGGTCTCCGCGGACGTGGCGGTGCCGGATTCCCGACGGGCATGAAGTGGTCATTCATGAAGCCGGGCGACGGCAAGGCACACTATCTCTGCGTCAATGCCGACGAGTCGGAGCCGGGAACGTTCAAGGACCGCGAGATCATGCGCTGGACGCCGCACGCCCTCATCGAGGGCACGGCGATCGGCGCGTACGGGATCGGCGCCGAAGTCGCGTACATCTACATTCGCGGCGAGTTCACGGAGCCGCTGCGGGTGATGGAGGCCGCCGTGAAGGAAGCGTATGCAGCCGGCATCCTCGGCAACAACGCGATGGGGAGCGGTCACCGGATCGACATTCACCTGCATCGCGGCGCAGGCGCGTACATCTGCGGCGAAGAGACCGCGATGATGAATTCGCTCGAGGGACGTCGCGGCAATCCGCGCATCAAGCCGCCATTCCCGGCGGTCGCGGGACTATTCGGACTGCCGACGACGATCAACAACGTCGAGACGCTCGCCGCGGTGCCGCACATCCTGAACAACGGCGCCGCGTGGTACAAGGCGATGTCGCTCTCGAATCCGAAGAGCACGGGGACGAAGCTCTTCTCGGTCTGCGGCAACGTCACGCGTCCCGGCAACTACGAAGTAATCCTCGGCTTTCCATTCAAGGATTTCCTCTACGATCTCTGCGGCGGACCGCTGCCTGGACGGAAGTTCAAGGCGGTGATCCCGGGCGGATCGTCGGTGCCTATCCAGACGATGGAGGAGGCCGAGAGCACGCTCATGGACTATGAGGGATTCGTCGCGAAGGGATCGATGCTCGGCTCCGGCGGCGTCATCGTCTTCGACGATTCGCAGTGCATGGTGAAGCACATCGCGCGTCTCACGCGCTTCTACGCCCACGAGAGCTGCGCGCAGTGCACGCAGTGTCGCGAGGGAACGGCGTGGACGACGAAGATCATGGAGCGCATCGAGGCCGGTGGCGGCACGATGCAGGACCTGGACACGCTCCTCGAAATCGCCGACAACATGACGGGAAAGACGATCTGCGTGCTGAGCGATTCGTGCGGCGTTCCGGTGATCTCCGGAATCGAGAAGTTCAAGCAGGAGTTCGAGGCGCACATCACGGGGAAGCGTTGCCCCTTCCGCGCATCCGCGGCCGCCTGATGACCGACGCCACTATGACCACGCCGATGGTCACGCTGACGGTTGAGGGACGCCAGGTCCAGGTGCCGGCGGGAACGTCGATCCTCGAGGCGGCGAAGCTCGCGGGCGTGCTCGTGCCTCACTATTGTTATCACCCCGGCCTTCCGGTCGCGGGCGTGTGCCGCATGTGTCTCGTCGAGGTGGAGAAGTCGCCGAAGCTCGCGCCCGCGTGCGCAACGGCGGTGGCCGAGGGGCAGGTGGTGCACGTGCACTCCGAGAAGTCGCTCAAGGCGCGGCAGGGCGTGCTCGAGCTGCTGCTGATCAATCACCCGCTCGACTGCCCGATTTGCGACCAGTCCGGCGAGTGCGAGCTACAGGACTACACCTTCCGCGAAGGGCGGTCGCAGGGGCGTCTCGGAACGGAGCCGAAGCGCTTCAACCCTGTCGAGGACTTCGGCGGCGACGTGCTCTACGTCCCGAACCGCTGTATCCTCTGCACGCGCTGCGTGCGCTTCATGGATGAGATCGTGAAGGAGCCGGTGCTGAACGTGAGCGAGCGCGGCGACCGCGCGGTGATCGGCAAGTTCGACGGACAGGATCTCACCAACGAGTGGGCATCGAACGTCGTCGACCTCTGTCCGGTCGGCGCGCTACTGTCGAAGGACTTCCTGAACAAGGCGCGTGCGTGGGAGCTGGATCGCACGCCGAGCATCTGTCCGAACTGCACGCAGGGCTGCAACTCGATCCTCGAGTCGCGCGACAACGTCATCGTGCGCATGCGGCCGCGGTCGAACACCGAAGTGAATCAGTGGTATCTCTGCGAAACGGGACGGCTCGACTACAAGTGGCTGAATCCATCCGCGCGACTCGAGGCGCCGCTCGTACGCCAGGGCGCGGACAAGCTCTCCGCGGTCGACTGGGATGTGGCCATCCGCACGGCTGCGACGATGCTCGGCGGCGCGCGCGTGGTGGCGCTCGTGAGCCCGATGCTCTCGAACGAGTCGCTCTTCCTCGCATCGCGCGTCGTTGCAAAGACGGGCGGGAAAGGGGTGTTTCGCGTGCAAACGGGACCGGAAGCACCGCTTCCGGGCGTACCCGATCTCTCGCTCCGCGCCGAGCGCGCGGCGAATGTCCGCGGCGCGGAGCTGCTCGGCTTCACCAAGAGCGCGTCTCCACTCGATGAGCTTCGTGCCGGCGACGTGCTGCTCGTCATCGGCGAAGCGCTCGGCATGGCAGATGCCGCCGCCGTCGCGCGCGCGGGACAGGTGATCGTCATCGCACCGGCCGTGTCCGAGGGCGCGCGTGCCGCGGCGATCGCACTTCCGTCGTCGACGATGTCGGAGGAAGAGGGGACGTTTACGAATCTCCGCGGGCGCGTGCAGCGCTACTTCCAGGCGAACGCTGCGCCAGGCATGTCGCGGCCGGCGTGGTGGATACTCGGCGACCTTCTGACGCAGATCGGCGAGCCGACGAACTATTTTTTGGCAAGCGAGGCTTTCGCGGCGCTTGCCGCCACTCGCGGGGAGCTCGCGGGGATGAGCTACGATTCGCTCGGGCTCAAGGGGCAGATCATGCACGGGCAGCCTGAGACGCAGGGGGCCGCACAGTGATTCTTGCGAGCATGGCCTTGATCGCCGCCGACTCCACCGTCTACAAGACGTTCTACGACCCGAACGTGCCGGTCACGTCGCTGCCGTGGCTGCTCTTCACGATCGTGAAGATGCTCATCGTCTTCACCGTGCTCATGGTGGGCGTCGCGATGTTGACGCTCGCCGAGCGGAAGATCTCGGCGTGGATTCAGGATCGCATCGGGCCGAATCGCACGGGGTACGGCGGTCTGCTACAGCCGGCTGCGGACGGCCTCAAGAACATCATGAAGGAAGAGACATATCCCGACGCCGCGTATATGCCGCTCTTCATTCTCGCGCCGATGCTGTCGTTCGTCCCGGCGCTGATCACCTTCGCCGTCATTCCGTTCGCGGCGCCGCTCAGCACGCGGTGGGGGCTCGTGGACATGTCGGTGGCGCAGCTGCCGATCGGCTTCCTCTACATTCTCGCGATCTCGTCGCTCGGCGTGTACGGCATCGTGCTCGCCGGCTGGTCCTCGAACAACAAGTACTCGCTGCTTGGCGGCCTTCGCTCGAGCGCGCAGATGATCAGCTACGAGATCTCGATGGGAATGGCTGCGGTCTCCGTGCTGCTGCTGTCGGGGAACGTCTCGCTCAACGCGATCGTGCAGCAACAGCAGGCGATGGGGTGGAACATCTTTCCGCTCCTCATCGGCTTCTTCATCTTCTGCGTCGCGTCGTTTGCCGAGACCAACCGGCTTCCATTCGACATGCCCGAGGCCGAGTCGGAGTTGATCGCCGGTTACCACACCGAATACAGCGCGATGAAGTTCTCGATGTTCTTCATCGCCGAGTATTCGAACATGGTGACGGCGAGCGCGCTGATGGTGACGCTCTTCTTCGGCGGTTGGGACATCCCCGGCACGCAATGGGACAACATCGCGCCGCACACGGGGCTCAAGTTCGCTGCCACGCTCGCGTTCTTCGTGGCGAAGCTGCTGTTCTTCCTGTTCCTCTACATGTGGATCCGCTGGACGCTGCCGCGCTTCCGCTACGATCAGCTCATGAGCCTCGGTTGGAAATTCATGCTGCCGCTTGCGCTCGCGTACATCGTGATCACCGGCGGCGCGGTGCTCGTGCTCGACATGCTCCAGGTGCCGCGCAGCGTGCAGTGGTTCGGCGTCTCGCCATTCTGGGCCGCGCTCGGGGTGCTGAATCTCGTGCTCGCGGTGCTCGTGTTCGTGATCCTCGATCGTGGGCGGATCATCAGCCCGGCGTACTCACGACTGTCGCCGATTCAGATTGCGCGTCTGCGCGCGATGAGCACCGGCCGGTCGCTCGCAGCAAGTCAGGGAGATTGAAATGCCGATTCAGGTGAAGGTGCTCTCGCGCCCGGTGGCTGACGCCAGCTATGTTCGCGCGATGCTCAGCGGAATGGCGCTGACCTTCAAGCACATGATGAACCCGCACAAGAAGACGGAGCAGTATCCGGATGTGAAGTGGGCGCTCTCGCCGCGGTGGCGCGGCACCCACCGGATGCTCACGGATGAGACGGGGAAGGCGAAGTGCGTCGCGTGCGGACTCTGCCCGCAGATCTGCCCGGCGAACTGCATCAAGCTCGTGCCGGGCGAAGACGAGGAAGGGAACCGCTATCCGCTCGTGTACGAGATCGACGAGTTCCGGTGCATCTTCTGCGGCTATTGCCAGGAAGTGTGTCCCGAGGAAGCGATCCACGTCGGGCGGCACTACGAGAATTCCGAGTACAGCCGCGAGGGCTTCGTCTACGACCTCGAGCGGCTGACGGCGCAGACCCATCCGGTGTGCGAGATGTGGGATCCCGCTGATCCGAAAGGCGAATGAACACGCTTCTCTATACCTTCCACTTCTACCTCTTCGGGCTGCTCGCCATCGCGTCGGCGGTGGCGTTCGTGACGCGAAAGAGTCCGGTGGCGGCGGCGCTCTGGCTGGTCAACACCATGTTCTGCCTGTCCGCGCTCTATGTCATGCTGGACGCGCAGTTCATCGCCGCGGTGCAGGTGCTGGTGTACGCCGGCGCCATCATGGTCGTCTTCCTCTTCGTCGTCATGCTCCTCAATCTCGGGCAGGCGTCGGATGTCAGCGACATTCGCGGGCTTGCCGGCAAGCTCACGGCAGGGCTGGTCGGCCTCGCGATGCTGGCGGAGCTCTTCGCGCTGACCCGCCTCCGCTTTCCCCGCCTCACGGGCGCGATGGGCGATCATGCGAACGTCGTCAATCCGATCTCTGCTCCACTCTTCCATGAATATCTGCTCCCATTCGAAGTGACGAGCGTCGTGTTGCTCGTTGCGGTCGTTGGCGCAGTTGTTCTGGCCAAGCGAGGACCGAACGCCTCATGATCGCAGAAGCGCTCTTCTTCTCGGCCGTGCTGTTCACGATCGGCGTCGTCGGCGTGCTGATTCGCCGTAACGCGATCATCATCTTCATGTGCGTGGAGCTGATGCTCAACGCCGTGAACCTGTCGTTCATCGCGCTGTCGCGGCTGCAAGGATCGGCCAACGGGCAGGTGTTCGTGCTCTTCGTGATGACGATCGCGGCGGCGGAAGCTGCGGTCGGCCTGGCGATCATCATCTCGATCTTCCGCCACCATAAATCGGTGGACCTTCGCAACATCAATCTGCTGAAAGGCTGATGCTCCAGGACCTGGCCGCCGTCGACACGCACCCGCTCGCGGTGACGGCCGCGCGATACGTTGGCCTGCTTCCTCTCATCCCACTCGCCGGCTTTCTGGTGAACGGGGCGCTGTCGCTCGTCCCAGCCTACAAGGCCGGGCCGGGCGATCCGTCGACGGCGGGACCCAGTGAGGGACACGGTGCGGCAGAGGCGCACGCAGTCGATCACGGCGAGGAGGCTGGTGCCCACGGCGACGATCATCACACCGTCGCGCGGCACCGCTACGCCGGCATCACGAGCGTGGTCGGCCCGCTGGTCCTCGTGCTGTCGTTCGGGCTCGCGGTTGCGATCTGGCTCGCGATGGCGGGCGCAGGCGACATGCACACACCGTACGTCCGGACGTTCTTCGACTGGATGGTCGTTGGCGATCTGCACCTTTCATGGGCGTTCCAGATCGACCAGCTCTCGATGATCATGGTACTGGTGATCACGGGCGTCGGCATGCTGATCCACATCTTCAGCATCGGCTACATGCGCGATGACCCCGGTTACCCCAGGTTCTTCGCCTATCTGAATCTTTTCGTCGCCTTCATGCTCGTGCTCGTACTCGGCGCCAGCTATCCCGTGCTGTTCGTGGGCTGGGAAGGAGTCGGGTTTTGCTCGTATCTGCTCATCGGCTTCTGGTTCAGCGAGAA
Organism: Gemmatimonadaceae bacterium; assembly: GCA_039935955.1. Lineage (GTDB taxonomy): Bacteria > Gemmatimonadota > Gemmatimonadetes > Gemmatimonadales > Gemmatimonadaceae > FEN-1250. The sequence goes on along the minus strand of JBDTJH010000191.1, from coordinate 13,687 downwards.
GGCGAACGCCGACGCGGGGCTCAAGGCGTTCATCGTCAATCGCATCGGCGATGTTGGCTTTCTGATCGCGATGTTCCTGCTCTTCGCGAACACGCAGACGCTCGACTTCTCCGCCGTCGCCGCCGCCGCGCCGTCGCTGGGCTTCGACAGCGCGCTCGTGACGACGATCTGTCTCTTTTTCTTCCTGGGATGCGCCGGCAAAAGCGCACAGCTACCGCTCTACGTCTGGCTCCCCGATGCGATGGCTGGCCCGACACCGGTCTCCGCGCTGATCCACGCGGCGACGATGGTGACGGCGGGCGTGTACCTCATTGCGCGCAGCAGCGTGCTCTTTGCGATGTCGCCGACCGCCTGCATCACCATCGCCGTGGTCGGAACGCTGACGGCACTCTTCGCCGCGACCATCGGGCTCAAGCAGTGGGATATCAAGAAGGTCCTCGCGTATTCGACCATTTCCCAGCTCGGCTACATGTTCATGGGCGTGGGTGCAGGTGCGTATGCGGCCGGGATGTTCCACCTCATCACGCACGCCTTTTTCAAGGCGCTGCTCTTCCTCGGCTCCGGCTCGGTGATTTTCGCGATGCACCGCGCCTATCATCAGACGGGAAGCCACGAGGACGCGCAGGACATGCGCAACATGGGTGGGCTGAAGAAGTACATGCCAGTCACCTTCGTCCTGATGTGGATCGCAACGCTCTCCATCGCCGGCGTTCCGCCCTTCTCGGGATTCTTCTCGAAGGACGGGATTCTCGGTGCGGTGTTCGCTCGTGCGCAGCACGGCACGCTGGCGGAGGCGACGTGGCTCGGCATTCCGGGAAGCGCGGTGATGTACGCACTCTACGGGCTCGGCCTGCTGACGGCATTTCTCACCGCGATCTACATGACGCGATTGATGCTCTACACCTTCCACGGCCCGAATCGCACGGGGGAGGCGGAACGGGCGCACCTCGCAGAGGCGCCGTGGTCGATGACGGGGCCGCTCGTCGTGCTTGGCGCGCTGAGCGCCGTTGGCGGATGGCTCAACCTTCCGGCTGCGATTCCGCTCGGACCGATCGGTGTACTCGAGAAGTGGCTCGAGCCTGTGGTGGGCGCGGCGACGCTGGCCGTCGGCGGAGCGGTTGGTGAAGAGGTGACGAGCACGGAGTATGGCCTGATCGGCGCTGCGATCGCGATCGCGCTTCTCGGCATCATCGTCGGGGTCGTGAAGCTCAAGCCCGCCGCACTGGTGCCCAAGCGCGAAGCGGTTCCAGCGCACGGCTTCGAGCAGGTGCTCGAGGAGAAGTACTACGTCGACGAGATCTACGATGACGCCATCGTGCAGCCACTCGTGTCCGGGTCGCGCAACATTCTCTGGACGGGCATCGACCGCGGGATCATCGACAGCCTCTTCGTGAACGGAAGTGCCGTGCTGGCGCGCGGGGTGGGATGGGTCGGCTCGCAGCTGCAGTCGGGGGAGACGGGCGCATACGCGTGGGCGATCGCGATCGGTGCGCTCGCAGTTCTTGGCGCCTTCACCTTCCGCTGAGCGATGCAAGACTTCCTGACCCAAATCAATTACAACGCCTGGGTCCTTCCGGCGCTGCTGCTCATTCCGTTGGCCGGCGCGGTCGTGCTACTCTTGACCGGATCGTTCGCCAGCGACGATGGGACGCTCGAGGCGGTGCCTTCGGCGCGCACGATCGCGCTGCTGTTCTTCCTGGCCGAGTTCGTGGTGTCGATGGGGCTGTGGTGGTCGTACGATCCCTCCGGCGCACGCTGGCAGGCGACGTACGACCACTGGTGGATCATCCCGTGGAATGCGCGATTCTCCCTGGGGATCGACGGCATTTCGCTCATGATGGTGCTGCTCACCACCGTGATCATGCCGCTCGCGGTGCTCGGGAGCTGGACGTCGATCCGCACGAAGGTGCGCAGCTATTACTCGCTGATGCTGGTGCTCACCACGGGCATGCTCGGCGTCTTCGTCACGCGCGACATGTTGCTCTTCTACGTGATGTGGGAGCTCATGCTCGTCCCGATGTACTTCATCATCGGCATCTGGGGCGGGGAGCGGCGCATCTACGCGAGTCTCAAGTTCTTCATCTACACGACGGCGGGCTCGCTGCTAATGCTCGTCGGTATTGTGTATCTGTGGAACGCGTCGGCGATTCCGTCGATGAATCTGCCCGCGTCGTTCGACTACGATCGGTTGCTCGCCATCGGGCACACTCACAAGGCCGCGCTCTGGCTCTTCGGCGCCTTCTTCCTCGCGTTCGCGGTGAAGGTGCCGATGTTCCCGTTCCACACCTGGCTCCCCGATGCGCACGTCGAGGCGCCCACCGCCGGCTCGGTAGTTCTGGCGTCGATCATGTTGAAGATGGGGACGTACGGCTTCCTCCGCTTCGCAATGCCGCTGTTTCCCGGTGCCGCGATGACGCCCTGGGTGCGCAGCACGATCCTCACGCTCGCCGTGATCGGCATCATCTACGGCGCGCTCGTCGCGATGGTGCAACCCGACTTCAAGAAGCTCGTCGCTTACTCCTCGGTCAGCCATCTCGGCTTCGTGATGCTCGGCATCTTCGCGCTCACGCTCCAGAGCGTGCAAGGCGCGCTGATCGTGATGATCAGCCATGGCATTTCTACGGGCGCGCTGTTCCTGCTCATCGGGATGCTCTACGAGCGACGTCACACACGCCTCATCGACGCGTACGGCGGCATCGCGCGCGTTGTGCCGCTCTTCGCCACTCTCCTCGTGATCGTCTCGTTCAGCAGCATCGGGCTTCCGTCGACGAACGGCTTCATCGGCGAGTTTCTCGTCCTCATCGGATCGTTCCGCACGCATCCGTACTTCGCGCTCGTCGCCACGACCGGCGTCATCTTCGCCGCGGCGTACCTACTCTGGGCGATCCAGCGCATTCTGTTCAACGCGCTCGACAAGCCGGAGAACGAGCACATTACCGATCTCAATGTGCGTGAGCTCACCATGATGGGTGTCCTCGTCACGGCGATCTTCTGGATCGGACTCTATCCGCAGCCGATTCTCCGTCGCATGGAGCCGTCGGCTTCGCTCTTCGTCCGCACGGTGACGCAGGGGTCGGCATCCGTACGAACGGCAGCACGGGGGGATCGCTGATGTACTTCGACCTTCTGTCTCCATCGCAGCTGGCGGGCGCACTTCTTCCCGATCTGATCCTCGTCATCGGCGCGATGTTGCTCCTGCTCATCGCCGTCTGGGGTTCGGAGACGATGGCTCGCGCGCGCGTCACCGGGCTTCTCGCGATCGGTATCTGCGCTGCTTCCTTCGCGGCGGTGGTCTGGCTCTGGCATGCGCAAGCGACCGCGAGCGCGGGCATCATCGCCGTCGACGCGTTCCGCTGGGCGACGGACTGTATCGTGCTCGCCGCGACGATCATCGCCGCCACCCTCATGATCGACTACAGCGAGCGAGAGCAGCTCGTGAGTGCCGAGTCGTACGTGCTGCTCCTTCTCGCTGCAGGGGGCATGATGCTCCTCGCCGCGTCGCGCGACCTGATCATCGTCTTCCTCGGCATCGAGCTGATGTCGATCGCCAGCTACGTGCTGTGCGGACTCGATCGTCGCAGCAGCCGCGGCGCAGAGGCGGCGCTCAAGTATTTTCTGCTCGGCGCGTTCTCGACCGGCTTCCTGCTCTACGGAATCGCGCTGGTGTACGGCGCCACGGGATCGACGGACATCGCGACGATCGGCACCTTGGTGACCGGCGCCAACTACAACGACCCGTTGCTGCTCGCCGGCATCGGGCTGCTGATCGTCGGCTTCTGCTTCAAGGTCGCCGCAGTGCCATTCCACATGTGGACGCCGGACGTGTACGAAGGCGCAGCCACACCGATCTCGGCATTCATGGCGACAGCGGTGAAGGCCGCGGCGTTCGCGGCTTTCCTCCGCGTGTGGATCGAGGCGTTCCCGGGAGCGACCGCTGCCTGGGTCCATCCGCTGCAGTGGCTCGCGGTCATCACGATGATTGGCGGCAACGTGATCGCGCTTCAGCAGAAGAACATGAAGCGCATGCTCGCGTATTCGAGCATCGCGCACGCAGGCTACCTGCTCGTCACGGTCGTCGTCGCGAACTCCCTCGGTGCGTCCGCCTTCCTCTTCTATCTCGTGGCCTACACACTGGCGACAGCGGGCGCGTTCGCCGTCGTGATCGCGCTCGGCGAGCCGGGCGAGCGCAATCAGGAGATCGCGGATTACGCGGGGTTGTGGAGCGCCGAGCCGTGGCTCGCGTCGGCGATGGCGGTGTTCATGCTGGCGCTCCTTGGCTTCCCGATCGCGGGTGGCATGGGCTTCTTCGCCAAGTGGTACGTGATCGATGCCGCGCTGCACGCGCCGCATCCACAGACGGTGCTCGCGGTGATTTTGGTGATTGCGAGCGTAATCTCGTGCGGCTACTACCTCGGCGTCGTACTCGTGATGTTCATGAAGCCGCGCCCCACGAATGCACCTGTGGTGCGTCCCGTGCCCACGGGCACCTTTCTCGTGATCTATCTGTCCGCGTTCACGCTCCTGCTGTTTGGCATTTTGCCCAACGGCTTCGTAATACTCGCGCACGATAGCGTCCCGATTAGTATGGTGGGTGCACCGGCGGCTACTCCTCCGGTCGCGGCTGCGGCCAGCCAGTGATCACGCGAGGCCGCCGACGTGGCCTCGCATCGTATCGGGGACCGACATGGAGTTGAGCAGGGAGATCTTTCGGCAGTATGATGTGCGCGGCATCGTCGGCCGCGACCTCACGGCGGACACCGCGTACGCACTCGGGCGTGCGTACGCCGCCTATCTGAAGAACAAGGGTGTAACGGGCGCCGTTGCCGTTGGCCGCGACAACAGGCCGAGCGGGACGGCGCTTCGCGACGCGCTCGTGCGCGGGCTGACGGAGTGCGGGTTGAACGTCGTCGACGTCGGGCAGGTGCCCACACCACTGTTGTACTGGGCGCTCAACCACGTGAATGTGGCCGGCGGCATTCAGGTCACCGGCTCACACAACCCGCCGGAGTACAACGGCTTCAAGCTCTCGCTGGGCACCGAGTCGATTCACGGCGAGGAGATTCAGGAGCTCTACCGGCTTGCGGTCGCGGGGAGCTTTCCCGACGGGAAGGGAACGGTGCGCTCGCAGGCGATCATCGACAGCTACGTCGAGGACATCGTCGCGCGCACCGGAAAGCTGGAGCGTCGGCTCAAGGTCGTCGTCGACTGCGGCAACGGGGTCGGTGCGCTCGTGGCGCCGCAGCTATTCGATCATCTCGATGTCGAGTGGACCGGGCTGTTCTGCGAGAGCGACGGCACCTTCCCGAATCATCATCCGGATCCGACGGTCGTCGAGAATCTGCAGGATCTCATCGAGGCGGTGAAGGCTACGGGCGCGGATCTCGGCGTCGGCTTCGACGGCGATGCGGACCGCATCGGCGTCGTCGATGCGGACGGCACCATCGTCTGGGGCGACCATGTGCTCATCCTCTACGCCCGCGATGTGCTGGAGCGCACCGGGCCCGGCCAGCCGATCGTCTTCGATGTGAAGTGCTCGCAGGCGCTCCCGGATGAGATCGTGAAGGCGAAGGGAATTCCCGTGATGTGGAAGACGGGACACTCGCTGATGAAGGACAAGATGCATGAGCTGCATGCGCCGGTCGGCGGCGAGATGTCGGGGCACATGTTCTTCACGGAGGGCTTTTACGGCCACGACGACGCGCTCTACGGCGCCGCGCGGCTGATTCGCATCGTCGCCGCGTCGGGCACGTCGCTCTCCGGAATGCTCTCCGACGTGCCGAAGTTCGTCTCGACGCCGGAGCTTCGCGTCGACGTCGACGAGTCGCGGAAATTCAAGATCGTAGAGGACGCAATCCTCCACTTCCGCGAGACGCACGACGTAATCGACGTCGACGGTGCGCGCGTGATGTTCGGCGACGGCTGGGGACTCATTCGGGCGTCGAATACGCAGCCCGTGCTCGTGACGCGTTACGAAGCGCGCGGCGCGCAGCGGCTCGCCGCCATCCGCGGCGAAATGGAGCAGTGGCTGCGCACACAGGGCGTGTCGCCCTAACGCGTGAGCATGCCTCCCCGCTGGCGCCGCTGGCCCGTCATCGCGCTCGCGGTCGTCGCGGCTTTGCTCGTGATCGGGCGCGTGGCGGCCGGGATCGTCGCCGACTATCTCTGGTACGCATCGATGGGCGCCGCCGCGCTCTGGCGCGAGCGCGCGATGCTCATGACGGCCGTCTGCGCCGGCTCCGCGCTCGTGGCCGCCGCGATCCTCTTCATCAATCTGTACGTCGTGCGCCAGAGCGTCGTCTCGCTCGTGCTGCCGCGCCGCGTCGCGAACATCGAGATCGGCGAGGAGGTGCCGGGGCGGTACCTCGTCATCGCCGCGCTCCTCATCTCGCTCGTGCTCGGATGGTGGCTCGCGCTACCGTCCGAGAGCTGGCGGATGTTCTCACTGCTGCGCCATGGCATCTCCTTCGGCGAGAGCGACCCGTACATGGAGGTCGACCTCGGCTTCTTCGTGTACTGGCTGCCGATCGAAGGGCTGTTGTACTACCGCACGCTCACGGCGGTGTTGTTCGCGACCGTCGTCGTGATCTTCTTCTACGCGCTCACGCCAAGCCTGCGATGGGATCGCGGCTCGCTCTACGTCTCGCATTACGTGCGCCGGCATCTCGCCGCGCTCGGCGCCGTGCTCCTGCTGCTGCTTGCGTGGAGTTACCGCCTCGACATCTACGAGTCGCTGCTCTTCGGCTCGGGGCCGAACGGCGAGTTCTCGTTCTCCGATCATCGCACCGTCATCCCGATCAGCATCTGGCTCGCGTACCTGACGGCTGGAACGGCGCTCGTCGTCTTCTACTTCGGGTGGATCGGGCAGGTTCGCGCGGCGACCATGACGCTCATCGCCGTGCTGCTGGTCTCCGTGCTGCTGCGCCACGTCACGCCGGTGTTCATGCGACACTACGCTTCCGCGGGCGCCGAGTCGGCGCGCGAGGTGAGCTATCTCGCTACGCGCGCCGACTACACGAGGCGCGCGTACGCGCTCGAGCGCATCGAGCGCGACAGCTCGCTCGCGCTGCCGGTACGACCGTTCGACGCGGGTGCCGGCATTTCGGTGTGGGATCCGGCCGCGCTGATGCGCGCGCTCGGCAGGCGAGGGAAGTCACCATCGACCGCCGGCTCGATTCAGTGGTCGGCGTCACCGGACGGACTGCGAGCGACCGTCGCTGAGCCGCCGCCCATTGGCGACGTGGACGGCGATCGCGCCGACTGGTCACTCACGCGCCTCTACGCATCGCGCGTGGAGAGCGATGGCGCCGTCGCGCGCGTGCCCGCGAGCAGGAGCGCGCGCGAGCCCGAACAGATCGGCCCCGTGCTCGTCGCCGACTCGCTGACGAACTATCGCGTGATCTCCGATTCCGTCGGAGCGATCGTCGCACCGGCGCTCGACGGCGCGCTCACGCGACTCGCCTATGCGTGGGCCCTGCAGAATTTCCGTCTGCTCACCGGCGAGCTGCCGCGCCCGACGTCGCGCATCGTCACGCATCGCGACGTGCGCGAACGGCTCGACGCAATCGCACCGTATTTTCTCCAGGGAAGCACGATCGCGCCGATCATAGTCGCCGACAGCCTCTACTGGGCGATCGATCTGTACTCCGCCTCGAACAGCTATCCGCTGAGCGAGCGTGACTCGTTGTTCGACGAGAACATCGTCAACCTCACCTATCTGCAGCACGCGGCGGTCGGCGTCATCAACGCGCAGACGGGCGCCGTGTGGGTTGTTGCCGATTCCGCGAAGGATCCAATCTCCGAGAGCTGGTTCACTGCGTTTCCTTCGCTCGTGGTCACTCGCTCGGCGCTCCCGCCCGGAGTGGCCGACGCGCTCCCTCCGCCCATCGACGCGGCGCGCGTGCAGGGCCGTAAGCTCGCGAGCTTCGGTCTGCGCGGCGAAGCTGCGCGGCGCGGCCATCTCCTCACCGAGGAGGCCGGGGCGGATACGACATTATCCGGCGAGAGTGCCCTCTTCTCACTGCCCGGCACGGACGCGATGCACTGGAGCGCCGCGGTGCTCGACCCCAACGAGCACGCCGTCGGAGTGGTACTCGCGTCGGGCGGAGCCGACCCGTCCGTGCACTGGCTACCACTCAAGCACCCGAGCGCGCGATGGAGCACTGTCGCCGACCAGCTCCGGCGTGCGCTCGACACCACGGTTTCCGCCCCGCGCGACGCACATGCAGTGCACGGCCGCGTGCGGATGATCCCGCTCGCCGACGGACAGCTCCTCTTCGTGCAGCCGCTCTACGGCTGGCGAGCGGATGGCGCAACGCTGCTCGCGGTCGCCGCGACGACGGATACCGTCGTCACCGCCGCGCACACGCTCGCCGACGCACTCGGATCGCGAGGAGGCGGCGGCGATCCCGCCATTCCGATCGCGTCGGCGGATTTCCGCACGTCCGCCGAGCAGCTGTACGATCGCATGGCGGATGCGATGCGGCGCGGCGACTGGGTCGCCTTTGGCCATGCCTACGATGCGCTCGGAACGTTACTCAACCGGCAGAGGAGACAGCCATGACCGCAACCGGAACCGCCGTCATCGCCCTCGGCGGCAACGCGCTCTCGCCCGCGGGCGAGCATAGCTCGATCGGCGATCAGTTCGCCCACACACGCGAGAGTCTCGGTGCGATCGTAGATCTCGCACTCGACGGGTGGGACATCTGCCTCGTGCACGGAAATGGGCCACAGGTCGGTGATGAGCTCGTCCGCAACGAGCTCGCGCGCGAAGAGGTTGCGCCGCTCCCGCTCGGCGTTCTCGTCGCGGCGACCGCGGGGTGGATCGGCTACATGATCCAGCAGTCGCTCGAAAACGCGCTCCGTTTCGCCGGATGCGATCGTGAGGTCGCGACCGTGATCACGCAGGTGCGCGTGCGTCACGACGATCCCGCGCTCTCGGCGCCGACGAAGTTCATCGGTCACGGAATTCCGGACGAGCGGGTACCGGCGCTGCTCGAGCGCGGCGTGGCCGTGAAGCGCGATGCGCGCGGGCGCTATCGTCGCGTCGTCGGTAGCCCTGCGCCGCTTGCGGTACACGAGGTCGGCGTCATCAGGCGGCTCGTGCGAAGCGGCACGATCGTCATCGCGTGCGGAGGCGGCGGCGCGCCGATCTACTACGACGGCGATCGCGGTTGGGAAGGGGTGGATGCCGTCGTCGACAAGGATCTCGCGGCCGCGGTCCTTGCGCGAGATTTAGGCGCGTCGCTGCTCATGATCCTCACGGATGTCGACGGCGTCTATCTCGACTATGGGAAGCCGGCGCAGCGTCTGCTGGACACGCTCACACTCGCCGAGGCATCGCGTCTCGATGGCGAGGGCGCATTTGGCGCGGGGAGCATGGCACCGAAGGTTCGCGCGGCTGCGGACTTCGTGCGACACACTGGTGGCCGGGCTATTATTACCGAGCTTGCGCGCGGCCGCGAAGCGGTGCGTGGCGCTGCCGGAACAACGATCATCGCGGAGAACGCGTGAACATACACGAGTACCAGGCAAAGGAAATCCTGCGCCGTGAAGGCGTCCCCATTCCGCCGGGCGAGATCGCCACGACGCCGGCACAGGTCGAGCAGATCGCCCGACGAATAGGCGGCATGGTGGTGGTGAAGGCGCAGGTGCACGCTGGCGGACGGGGAAAAGCCGGCGGCGTGAAGCTGGCAAAGACGCCGGGCGAAGCCGCGGAAATCGCCAAGAAGATCCTCGGAATGCAGATCAAGGGGCTGACGGTCGAGAAGGTGCTCGTCACAGCCGCCGCGGATATCGAGACCGAGGCGTACGTCGGCATCATCATCGATCGCGGATCGAAGCGCGCGGTCTTCATGGTGAGCCCGGCTGGCGGCATCGACATCGAGGAAGTCGCCGTCTCGGATCCTGACAAGATCATGCGCGTCCCGGTCGATCCACGATACGGGTTGCAACCGTTCGAAGCGATGCGGATGGGCTTCTTTCTCTATCACGAAATCGCGAAGGCGCGCGCGGCCGCGCGCATCATGCAGCAGCTCTATCGCGCCTTCATCGACAGCGGCGCATCGCTCGCCGAGATCAACCCGCTCGTCACGACGCCCGACGGCGAGGTGATCGCCGTCGATGCGAAGATGGTAATCGACGACAACGAGCTCGATCGCCGCCCGGACATCGCCGCCTTGCGGGACGAGAGCGCCGAGGAGACGAGCGAGCTCAATGCGCGCCGCGCGAACCTGACCTTCATCAAGCTCGACGGCGACGTCGGATGCATCGTCAACGGCGCGGGACTCGCAATGGCGACGATGGACCTCGTGAAATACTACGGCGGGGAACCGGCGAACTTTCTCGACATCGGCGGCTCGTCGAGCCCCGAGAAGGTCGTCAACGCGCTACGGATCATCACCGCAGACGCTGGAGTAAAGGCGATCCTCTTCAACATCTTCGGCGGCATCACGCGCACAGATGACGTCGCGAACGGAATCGTCACCGCGACGAAGCAGAGCCCACTCACCGTTCCCCTCGTGATTCGACTCACCGGCACGAACGAAGAAGTCGCACTGAAGATCCTCTCCGAAAATGGATTCACCGCCACGAACGACATGGACGAGGCGGTCCAGCGAGTGGTCGCGCTGGCGAAAGGAGGTGCCACGTGAGCATCTACATCGACAAGTCGAGCCGCGTCATCGTGCAGGGGATCACCGGTCGCGATGGATCCTTCCACGCGCGCCAGATGCGCGAATACGGAACGAACATCGTCGCCGGCGTCACGCCGGGAAAGGGCGGACAGAAGTTCGACGGTGAAGTCCCGATCTTCGATACGGTCGCCGATGCGGTCGCCGCATCGAACGCGAACGTCTCCGTGATCTACGTGCCGCCCCCGTTCGCGGCGGACGCGATGATGGAGGCCGCCGCGGCCGGCATCGCGCTCATCGTCTGCATCACCGAAGGCGTGCCCGTCCTCGACATGACGCGCGTCTACCCGTACATAAAGGAGCTCGGCGCCCGGCTCATCGGTCCGAACTGCCCGGGACTCATCACGCCAGGCGAGTGCAAAGTCGGTATCATCCCGGGACGCATCTGCACGCCGGGCTCCGTCGGCGTCGTGAGCCGCTCCGGCACGCTCACCTACGAAGTCGTCGACCAGCTCACCCGCGCGGGAATCGGACAGTCGACCTGCGTCGGCATCGGCGGCGATCCGATCAACGGCACCAGCTTCATCGATGTGCTGCAAGCGTTCGAGAACGATCCCAAGACGACCGCCATCGCGATGATGGGCGAGATCGGCGGCACGGACGAGCAGGAAGCCGCGCGTTTCGTGCACGAGCGGATGAAGAAGCCCGTCGTCGGCTTCATCGCCGGACAGACCGCACCGCCGGGACGCCGCATGGGACACGCCGGCGCCATTATCTCCGGCTCGGCCGGCACGGCTGCAGAGAAACTCGAGGCGTTCGAGAAAGCCGGGATCGGCATCGCCCGCAGACCAAAGGATTTCGTCGAGCTGCTGCGCGCGCGACTATGAAGCTGACGGAGCTGCTGCGAGCGGAACGCGTGCTGATTCCGCTCGAGCAGCGAAGTCTTCCCGAGGCGATCTGGTGTCTCGCCGAGACGCTCGCAGCATCCGGGGCGCTGGGTGATCCGGAAGCCCTTCGCGCACGAATCGCCGAGGGCCGAGGCGAGGATCTCGTCGTGCAGAGCGGGCGCGCGTACATCGCGCACTATCGCACCGAGACGGCGCTGGAGCTCGGCATCGCGATCGGAATCGCGGCCGAGCCGATCGCCCGCGAGGACACCGATGGCGAGTCGAGCGAGCAGTGCGCGCGACTCGTCATCGTGCTCATCGCCCCGCCGCGCATGGCCGGGCGCTACCTCCAGGCACTCGGCGCGTTCACGCGTCTGCTCTCGCGCCCCGTCGTCGTCGACCACATCCTCGCAGCGCGCACCGCGGACGAGCTCATTGCGCTGCACATGCTCCACGAGGTCGAGCTCGCGCCGCAGCTGTCGGTGCGCGAGCTCATGACGGAGTCGCCTCGCTCGACACGAGCGGACACGCTGCTGCGCGATGCGGCGCGCGACATGGTACGCTCCGGCATCGGCGCGCTGCCGGTCATCGAGGACGATGGGCTCCTCGTCGGCATGCTGAGTGAGCGGGAGCTGATGCGGCACATGTTGAGTCTCGCATCGATCAACGGCTCGACGCCGCGTCCGGAGTCGGGAGTGGAGCGCGCACGCCGCACCGTGCGCGACGTCATGACCCGGCAGGTCTTGTGCGTCTCTCCCGACCAGCCGCTCGCCGAGGTTGCTAACTTGATGACCAACAAGGATGTCGATAGGGTGCCCGTCGTCGAAGAGGGGCGCCTCGTCGGATTTCTCACCCGTAGCGATATCGTCCGCAAACTCATCGGATCCTGACCATGCCTGATAGTCACACGCTCACCATCGTAAAGCCCGACGCCTTCACCACCGGCAAGGCCGGCAAGATCATCGCGCACCTCGAGGCCCAGGGCTTCAGAGTGTGCGCCGCACGCGTCATGCGCCTCACGAAGGCGCAGGCCGAGGAGTTTTACGGCGTGCATCGCGAGCGCCCGTTCTTCGGCTCGCTCGTGTCGTTCATGACCTCTGGGCCGTGTATGCCGCTCGTGCTCGAGAAGGCGGATGCGGTGGCCTCGCTGCGGAAGGCGATCGGCGCCACGGATCCGAAGGAAGCCGAGAAGGGGACCGTGCGCGCACTGTTCGCGGAGTCGAAGGAGCGGAACGCCATTCACGCCTCGGATTCCGACGAAAATGCGGCGCGCGAGTCGCGCTTCTTCTTCTCGGAATCGGAGCTGCTCGCGGCGCACTGACGCCCCCCGGGGAACGGCTTGCCCGGCGCCTCATCTTCAAGTAGATTCACGGGTTATGCTGTCCTTCGACATTCGCGCGCTGGAAGACCAGGCGGTCACGGTCAACGGCGTGCTGAGCGCCGACGATCCGATCTGGATCGACGGCGATTTTCGCCCGGAAACCGCTGTTCGCGCCACCGGTCGACTCTCCGTGGCCGGCCCCGGCCGGTATTACTGGAGCGGCGCAATCGAGGGCACGGCGACGGTGCCGTGCCGGCGTTGTCTGACCGACACGACGGTGAAGGTCGCCGAGAACGTGCACGTGTTGTATGCGGAAGCTGGCGATGAGATCGACGACCCGGAGATCTACGTGCTCGAGAAGCGCGCCCGCACGCTCGATCTTCGGCCTGCCGTTCGCGAGCAGTGGATCCTCGCCGTTCCGCGTTTTCCTGTGTGCCAGGAAGATTGCAAGGGGCTCTGTCCGACTTGTGGTGCCGAGCTCAATGCGGGTGCGTGCAGCTGCCCGCCCGCCGTAGATGCACGATGGGCCGAGCTCCGCACAGCGCGCGGCACGGACAACTGAATCGCCAGATCGATTTCAAGCACTGAACCTTTTTCTACCGACTGAGCACACATGGCCGTCCCGAAGCGCAGAACATCAAAGCGGAAGAAGCGCGCCCGCAATACGCATAAGAAAGCGCCCGCAATCGCCATCCAGCGCTGCCCGCGCTGCCAGAGCATGAAGCGCCCGCATCGCGTGTGCGCCGAGTGTGGTTATTACGGTGGAGTCCAGCGGGTCGAAGCCAAGGAAGCTTAGCTTTGGCGCGGATCGCCGTGGACGCGATGGGGGGCGATCATGCCCCCCGGTCGCC
>JBDTJH010000190.1:0-29617 GCA_039935955.1 Gemmatimonadaceae bacterium | reverse complement strand
CGTCAGATTACTAGCGGTGAGCACGCGTTTGAGGGTATCCTCGCCCGTCTCTCCCGCCTCGTTCTGAAGCACTGCGATGCTTTTTCTGGCGAACAAACCCATGCAATTATCTCCGGGCAAGGCGGGTGGGGGGCGACCGACGCGTGCAACCGTCCGGGCCGTCACACCCGGGGCTATCGAGCAACGTTCTACCCTGGCCGCACCCCTGTCAAGCGTTGCGGAGCCATAGCGACGGCTGCGTAGCAGGCATGCGACGATCGACGGATCGTGCCACCATATGTCCCTCGTACACGCTTCTGACGCGCGGCGCGCCGGCACTTCGTGCGCGCGGATATTGCGAATCCCCACGGCAACTGTTGCCGTCACCTCTTTTTCCCGCGCCCCACCGAATGGCTTTCCGGGCACTCCCTGGCACGCACGATGGCACGATGAACGGAGCGTGGGCGCTTCTCCCGCGCGGCCGCTTTCGACTCGAAATAGCTTGCGGCAGACCGCAGGCCGCGGGGCCGCGCGCGCCCGCCGTCGAGTTCGACGTGCAGAACGACGTTTGGTTCGCCGGCCCACTCGAGCGCGAAGACGTAGCTGCGCTCTATCAGTGCTCCGACGTATTCGTGTTTACGCCGCACGAGGAGGCATTCGGAAACGTCTTCGCCGAAGCGATTGCCGCGCGGCTTCCGGTGGTTGCGCTGCACCCATCGTGAACTCCGTCGACATCGCGCCGCGCGCGCTCACCATGCGAATGATCGGCGGCGCGCGATACATCGCGCGCGCGGACTGGGACGCGCTGGCCCGGCGCGGCTACCATCGTCACGCGTGGTTCGTCACCGCCGAGGCGTGCGGCGCCGAGCCTCGTCACGTGGGCGTCTACGATGGCCACGACCTCGTCGCGATCATCCCTGCCTACATCGAGCGCGAGACGCTCCACGGTGATCTGCACGCTCGCTGGTATGGTCCAGCTCACAAGCTCGCGCGCGCGATCGGCGCGAGCCTCAGGCCGTCGCTCGCCGTCGGCGCGCCGATGAGCACCGGCTCGGATCCGCTGGGTGCCGACAGCGTGCTTACCGAGGACGTGCTCGACGACGCGATGGCGATGCTCGAGCGCGAAGCGCGCGCCGAGCGATTGAAGGCGGTTGTCTGGCCATTCATCGGCGAAGAGGCCGGTGCCATCCGCGGGGCGGCGCAACGCAGAGGCTATCGGGAGAGCTTCGCGAACTCGGAAGCCGTGCTCGACGTAGCCTGGAGTTCGCCCGAGGAGTATCTCGCCTCGCGCTCGAAGAACGTGCGGCGCACGCTGCGCAACGAGCTCGCGTGGATCCACGATCAGGGAATTCGCGTGTCCTGGGAGACCGATCTACGCGCCCTCGCGGAGACTTTCGACGCGCACTACCGCGCCTCGTACGTCGTGCGCAACAAGCGCGTGGCTGCGCTCCCGCCACGCTTCTTCGTGGAGCTCGCGGCGCAGCAGTCCGCCGGCGTGCGTGTGCAGTGCGCGTGGCGCGGTTCGACGCTGCTCGAGATGGCGGTCGCGCTCGACGGCGGCGTCGCGCTCGACCTCTGTTTGAGCGCGCACTCGGACGAGACGCGCAACGGACTTCTCTCTCAGCACTGCCTGTGCTACGACCCGGTGCGCGCCGCGATCGCGAGCGGGCTCACCCGCATTCACCTCGGACCGAGTGCGCTGTATCCGAAGGTCGTGCGCGGAGCGAGGCTGCAATCGCGGCTCACCCTCGTGCGCGGGATGACGCCGGCCGCGCAGGCCGCCGTTCGAGTGTTCTCACCGCTGGATGATGCGCGCAACCTCGCGAAGCAGCGCAGGCTGTTGAGCAAGCTGACCGCGACGAGCGCGTCGCCGTGAACAAATACCTGCCGCTGCTCATCCCGATCTCGCCGCACCTGCTCGGCGGCCTCCGCAGCGCGCGGGCGGTCATCTAGCCAAACCGCTACACCGAGTAGTTCGGTGCCTCGCGCGTGATCGTCACGTCGTGCGGGTGTGACTCGCGAAGGCCGGCCGTCGTGATGCGCACGAACTCCGTCTCGGTGCGCAGCGCGTCGATGTCGCCGCAGCCGACGTAGCCCATCCCGCTCCGCAGCCCGCCGACCATCTGGTAGATCACGTCGCCGACGGGTCCCTTGTACGGCACGCGCCCTTCGATCCCCTCCGGCACGAGCTTCTTCGCCGACAGCTCGCCCTCCTGGAAGTAGCGATCCGCGCTCCCGTCCTGCATCGCGGAGAGACTTCCCATGCCGCGGATCATCTTGAAGCGCCGTCCCTCGAGCAGGAACGATTCGCCAGGACTCTCCTCCGTTCCGGCAAGCATCGAACCCATCATCACACTCGACGCACCGGCCGCGAGCGCCTTCACGACGTCGCCCGAATACTTCACGCCGCCATCGGCGATGACTGGTATGTCTCCCGCCCCATCGATCGCGTCCATGATGGCCGTGAGCTGCGGCACGCCGACACCCGTCACCACGCGCGTCGTGCAGATCGAGCCGGGACCGACGCCGACCTTCACAGCGTTCACGCCGCGCTCGACCAACGCCATCGTCCCCGATCGCGTTGCGACGTTGCCCGCGATGAGCTGAATGTCCGGAAGCATCTCACGGATGATCGACGTCGCCTGCAGCACGCCCTCGCTGTGTCCGTGCGCGGTGTCGATGACGAGTGCATCGACGCCCGCATCGAACAGCGCGCGTGCGCGCTCCTGGAAGTCGCCGCCCGAGCCCAGCGCCGCCGCGACGCACAGCCGCCCGTGTTGATCCTTGTTCGCACTCGGATGCTGGCGGCGCTTGTGGATGTCCTTCACCGTGATCAGCCCTCCAAGCCTGCCGTCCGCGTCGATCACAGGAAGCTTCTCGATGCGATGCTTCCCCAGGATGCGCTCAGCCTCGTCGAGCGTCGTGCCGACGGGCGCCGTGATGAGATTGTCCTTCGTCATCACATCCTGCAGCGGGCGGTCGAGCTGTCGCTCGAACTGCAGATCGCGGTTGGTGATGATGCCGATCAGCTTGTTGTCGCGATCGACGATCGGAACGCCGGAGATCTTGAAGCGCATCATCAGCGAGTTCGCCTCGCGAAGCGTCGCCTCGGGGCCGAGCGTGATCGGCTTCAGGATCATCCCGCTTTCGGAGCGCTTCACCCGGTCGACCTCGGCTGCCTGCCGGTCGATCGACATGTTCTTGTGAATCACGCCGATGCCGCCAGCCCGGGCCATTGCGATCGCCATCTCGGACTCCGTCACCGTATCCATCGCGGCGGAGACGAGCGGAATGTTGAGCGAGATCCCGGTGGTGAAGCGGGTGCTCGTGCTGACGTCCTTCGGATGCGTGACGCTGTGGCGCGGAGACAGCAGCACGTCGTCGAAGGTGAGCGCGGGCTCGGCACGGACTCGTGACGCCGATCTCTCGTCCTGATGACGAGACGGCCCGCCCTCCGGCGATGACGATGCGGAGACAGCGGGCCGTGATGAGATGCGAGTGCTGGTTGCCATGGCGAAAGCTAGGGGACGACCAGAGGGGTGTAAAGTGTCACTGCGGCGGCTCGGCACTGGGTGAGCGCAGGAGGGCACGCACGTCGGCGTGGGTGGAATTCGAAAGTATCTCGCGCGGCGACCCCTCCTCAACCACCACCCCCTTCGCGAGCACCGCCACACGATCCGCATACGCCTCGGCGAAGTCCACATCGTGCGTCGAGATCAAGAGCGCGTGCCCCTCGCCAGCGAGTGCGCGCAGCACGTCGCCCAGGCTGCCGCGGCGAGCGGGATCGAGCGCCGACGTCGGCTCATCCAGGAGCAGCAAGGTCGGATCCGGTGCGAGCGCGCGCGCGATCGCGACGCGCTGCGCCTCCCCGCCCGACAATTGGCGCGGGTACGACGCCACCCGATGCGCGACGCCGAGCGTCGTGAGGAGCGCGAGCGCTTCGGTTTCTGCGCGCTCGCGCGTCCAGCCGACTGCGTGCACGAGCGCGAGAGTGACGTTCTCCATTACCGTGAGATGCTCGAAGAGCGACTGCGACTGGAAGACCATCCCGACGCTGCGGCGCAGCACGTGCAGCTGCGACTCCGGCGGCACATGGCCAGGCTCGAGCGCGAAGCCGTCGACGACGATCGCGCCCGAGTCGAACGGGCCGAGCGCGGCGATGGCGCGAAGCATCGTCGTCTTCCCGGCGCCCGATGTTCCCATCAGCGCGCAAATCTCGCCAGGCTCGACATCGATGGTGACTCCGCGCAGTACCTGGTGCGGACCGCGCGATGCGTGCACGTCGCGCACGTCGAGTGCCTGCGTCATACGGAGCTCCACCGCCTCTCGAGCGTGCGCGCGAGACGCGAGAGCGGCAGCGACATCGCGAGATAGATCGCGGAGCAGAGCAGCCCGGGGACGACCCAGCTGCCGACGTTCGTCGCGTAGATCGCCGTCTGCTTCGTGAGCTCGACGACGGTGATGACGGAGACGAGTGACGAGTCCTTCAGCAGCGCGACGAAGTCGTTCGTCATCGGCGCGAGCGCGAGACGAAGCGCCTGCGGCCCGCGCACGAGGCGGAGGATCTGATACTCGGAGAGTCCGAGCGTGCGCCCGGCCTCGAGCTGCGAGCGCGGAATCGCCTGCAGCGCAGCACGATAGATCTCGGACTCGTAGGCGGCGTAGTTGAGCCCGAGCCCGAGCACGGCCGCGACAAATGCCGGCAAGCGGATGAACCCCGACAGGCCATAGTACAGCACGAAGAGCTGTAGCAGCACCGGCGTTCCGCGAATGAGCTCGACATAGATCGCAAGCGGCGCGCGCACGAGCGCCGATCCATACACGCGCCCCGCGGCTACGGCGATGCCGACGGTGACCGCGAGCAGCATCGCGAGGCAAGAGAGGAGCAGAGTGATCCCTGCCGCGCGGAGCAGCGCGGGGAGATACGAGCGCACGCTCCGCACGCTGGCCGCGGTGCCGACGGCGTGCGCGCCGCCGGAGTCCGCGAGTACGCGCGCGAAGTACTGCGCTTGTCCATCGTCCCAGACATGCCACGCGCGGAAGCTCTTCTCGAGCGAGCCATCGCGCATGCGCGCCCGCAGGATCGTATTCACCGAATCGCGCAGGGCAGAGTCGGCGGCCGCGAGCACGGCCACGTAGTGCCCCGTCGCAATCGGAACGGGCTGGATGTAGAAGCCGCCCGTGCGGCGGAGCGAGCGGTCGGCGATGATGTTGTCGAGCAGCACGGCATCGACGCGGCCGGAGACGAGGTCGCTGTACGGATGCACGTCGTCATCGTACGAGATCGGAAGCGGACCGCCATGCGGCTGCAGGTCGAGTAGCATCTGGTACGCGCCCGTGCCACCGAGTGTGGCGACGCGCTTGCCGGAGAGATCGACGAGAGTGCGGTAGCGCGCGCTGTCAGCGAAGCGCACCGCGAGCACCTCGCGAAACTCGAAGTAGGGAATCGATACCGCGTGTCGCGCGCGAAGCTCGGGGCGGTCCTCGACGCCAGACATCCCGATGGAGAAGTCGCCGCGCTCCACCGACGCCTCGATCGACGACCACGCGACCTGGACGAACACCGCGTCGCGATGCAATCCCTTTCCGATCATCTGCGCAATCTCGACGTCGAAGCCGCGTACCTTCGACGGCTCGGCAGGGTCGGCCTCTACGAACGGCGCGCCGCCCTCTGCGTCACCGCCCCAGCGGAGCGGTGCGTGCGACGTAGTGGCTGGCGCGCATGAGAGAATTGCGAGCGCCGGGCAGAGCGCCGCGAGCGTGCGGCGGACCCATCGTCGTCGACCAGCCGGCTTGGCGTCTATCGAGCGATCGTGCGGAGGCGGCGGCGGATGCGGCGCGGAAGAAAGAACGCCGCCGCGAGCAGCACTTCCTGCAGCGCGGTGGGATGCAGATCCTCGATCGGCCCGTCCCAGTGGTCGCGAATGACGTTCATCCCAGCGTTCCCGATGAGCCGCTTGAGCGCGAGCACGACGATGAACACATCATCGACCTCCCCGATGAACGGAATGAAGTCCGGGATGAGGTCGATCGGCGAGACGACGTACGCTATGGCGACGCCAAGCAGGACCTTGTCGAGCGCAGCGACGCGCGGATCGGTGAGGAGCCCGCCCATGAGCCGGAGGTAGGACGGGATCTGCGTGATCGTGCTCAGCAGCGTGCGCTTGGCGCCGGTGCGCGGAGCGGGGCCGCGTCGTCCGCGGGGTCGCGAGTTTCGCCCAAGGGTGCCGGTTGTCGCAGTCACTATCATGCCTCCAGAAGAATCCGACTGCTCATGCGGCCGGGGTGACGTCGACGACAGTAGTTGCAACTGACTTGCCAGCAGCGTTCATCGCGTCCAGCGCGAGGGAACGTTACGGATTCGCCAATTCGCGGTCAACGCCGCGACTACGCGCAGCCCCGCACGATCACCCCTGCTCGATCTCCGGAATCTCCTCCGGTACGGCAGCGGCCGGAGGCGTGGGCGGCGCCGGTGTAGCGGGCGTCGCCGACGCGGCGGGCGTCACCGCGGTCGGACGCTCGGTCGTGACGCGCGCGACGTTGCGCTGCGCCGCGTCGACCACGTCGCTTGCAACCGACTTCCCCGCCGCCGCGACCCCGGATAGCACGCCCATCGCCCTGTTCATGAGCCCCATCGTCTCCGAGATCGTCGACGCGGAGACGCGCCCCGCGCGAAGCGTGTCCTCGACGCCTTCGGCGAACCGCTGCAGCGCGTTCGGCGACTGCGCCGTACGCTCGGCGTACTTCGACTCGAGGAACTCGATGTAGTCGAGCAGCTGGTAGCCGCGCTCGTCCGGCAGTACGTCGAGCGTGCGGACGATGCGATCGCGAAGAGTTGAATTCATGAGTGGCTGCCCGGTGAGGATACGCGTACGCGGCTTCGTGTGATTTACCACGAAGGTCCGGATGCGGCTACGCCCCTCGCGGCTGCGAAGGGCGTAGTGGGCGAACAGAGGAAACCGGCGAAACAGCGACTAGGAGCGGCCCCAGCGCGCGCGAACGCCGCGTGCATCGACGTGCGCGAACGGGCCATGCACGGAATTGCCGCGATAGACGCCGACGCCGCCGACCAGCTCGGGGTGCGCGGCCTCGACTCGGTCCACGGCGTCGCGAATCACTCGCGCGTCGCGGTAGTCGATCCGTCCATCGTGGTTCAGATCGGCCATCCGTCCGCTGCCGTCGTTGTCGACGAAAACGTCTGCGGCATCGCCGTACTGGTGGCGGCTGTCGCGCACCCGCCCGCCTTCACCGACGCCCTGCACGTTGTACTCGGGGGTGCGAAACCCCGACATGACCGACAGATGTTCGACGTGCACGCCGTGCGCGTTGAGATCCTGGATCACGAGCTCGAGCTTGTCGACGAGCCGCTCGTTGAGCACGAGATACTTCGGCCACACATCCTGCTGATCGTGCGTCAGGAAGTCGCTGAGGCGGAAGTGATCCGAGACGTAGGTGCTCTCGTTCTGCTGCGTCACCTCGATGAACCCTTCCGGGTTCGCATACTCGGCCGAGCGCGCTCCGCGGTGCTCTGCAGGGAAGCTGCCGATCCTGTATGACCCGATCCGGCCGGACTGCTTGGCGGAGAACGGGAGCATCGTGATCAGCGAGAACGACCGGGTGGCATCCATCAGCGGATGCACGCCGGCGATCTCGAGCGCGCTATCGCCGAAGAGCTGGGCCAGAATCGGGATGCCGAGCGTTGGGGTGCCACGAGCGACGAAGTGGGCGCGCAGCTTCCCGCTCAGGCCGACTAGCGAGTCGAGGAATGCGAAGGCCATCGGCTTTGCGGGTGCGGCAATCGCACCCGCGGCCACGGACGTGACGATGGGCGCCGCTGGCGGAGCTTTCGGGAGGTCGGGATGCTCATCGAGCTCGAAGGACGCGCCTGCGGCGACGCCTACGAATGCAATGCTCGCAATGACTCCGACGGCGCGTGCCTTGTAGCGGCGTGCGCGAGGTGTGGATTTGATCACGGGATGCCCTCCCTGGCAACCAGACGGACGACCTGAGGTCGTCTCTTGGTTTTGCGTGTTGGCCGAAGCCAACGTGCCCTTTTACAAGGAGTCCTCGACCTCAGTAGAGGCGAGGCGTCAACACGGTTCTATGTTACAGTAGACGCCCGGGGCGTGATACTGGCAACCCATTGCTGGTTACACGGGCTGACTGGCCAGCAAGTCAGTAGATGAACACCGCGGTGCCCACCGGAATAATGCTGTACAGGTATGCTATGTCCTCGTTGCGTAGCCGGACACAGCCGTGGCTCACTGCCTTCCCGATCGAGAGCGGTTCGTCAGTGCCATGGAGGGCATATCCATCGCCCATGTTGAGCCGGTGGCCGCCAAGCGTCCCCTTGTACTTGCGCTGGTTCGTTCCATACGGCGGCACAATGATGTTGCCGCCCGCAGTGATCTCGTGGCCCTCCTTGGCCTCCAGCGGGATCTCTGCGCCATCCGCCCCGCGCTTGACAACGTCGTTTCCGTCGACCTCTATCATCGTTCCATCCCCGCCCGGAATCGCATTCTTCCGGTCGAGCGCAAGGATGCCCAACCCCTTCTTCTTGGCCTGCTCCACGTAGTGCCAGTCCGGCGGCACCCAAACTGGGTCCATCTCCTTGCTCTGCACCACCAGACGCCCGCGCGGGGTATCGAATTTGAACTCCTGCCTGGTGCCCTGCTTCTGGACCAGCGTCTTTCCGCTGCCGACCGCGACCTGCGTCGAGTAGAGCGTCGTGTCGCCCGACTTGTACCAGAGTCGGCGGTCCTCGATGCTCACGACGATGTAGGGCTTCGTCGCGGTGCTGTCCGGCTCGGTGGCAAGCATCGTCTGCAGCGAGTCCGACACCGTGCCGGCCTTCCGGCTCACGTCGTCGAGCAGTTCCCAGTTCCGGTTGAAGACAATCCGGTTGATGTCGCGCTGAAAGCGGATCTGCAGAGTGGAATAGACCAGCACACCGCTCGCGATCCCCAGCAATAGCGTGATGCCGATCGCGCCCGTCATGAACTTCCAGCCGTCGCGCGGCTCGTTGGGTGGCGTGAACGCCGGCCGGGGACGAATCGGTCGAGGTGCCGGAGAGGGAACGCCTTCGCTGGGTATGGTCATGTCACTCAGTAAAAATAAACGACGGTACCGCGCTGCAGATTCGGCGCGACCGCCCTCAGATCCTCAGCGCTCACCCGGATGCTTCCAGGCAGCACGTAGGACGAATCGTTGAGCGGTCCGGCGGTTGGCAACGAATAGATGACCGTGCCCCCATTGAGGACGATTGCCACCGGCCCGAGAGCACCGACCAGCGATGCCGACGCGGGCTGCGGCACCCCTCGATCCGCGTACACCCACGCGGGAACCTCCCACGCATCACTTGGGCCGAGGATCTTCTCGACTGTGCGAGTGCCGCGCGGAGCGGCCATGTGGACCGTGTCCTTGCCGCTCCCGAGCCGCTTTCCAGCCGCCACCTCGACGCTCATCTCACGCAAGAGCGCTCCGTCACGCTCGAGATACATCTTGCTGCTGTCGACCGCGACCGCGAGGTGGATCTCCTTGTCGATCTTCGCCTGCCGCCGGAGCAGCTCCATCATCATCGCGAGGCGCTTCTCGTTCGTATTCGTGACGGCGTCGCTACGCCTGCGTTCCACATCGCTCATCCCTGCGCGAAGTCGCTCCACCTCGTGCTCGTAGGCCACGCGCTTGTAGATGACCCACGCGTCGATGGCGAGCAGGCCGACGATGATGACGGCTACCGCCGCGGTGAACGCCGGATGTTTTCGGCGAAAATCGGAGAAGGACATCAGGCGATGTGAGAGGAGACGGCGACGCGCGGCCGCCGGGCAATGCTAGCGCGGGACGATGCGCAGGACATCGAGTATGGGTACCCCGGAAGGGTCGCTTCGTCCCGCGCGCACGCGCGCCAGCACCATGATGTAGCTGAGCGGCGGCAGCGCCTTCGCGCTCGTGACGAGCGCGCTCGGCAGTGCGAGATAGAGGAGCGAGCTCTCGCTCCCCGGTCCGCGCGCGAGGAGATACGGCTCGTCGGGCGCGAGTCCCTTGCGCAGCGGATCGGCGGCCTGCACCGCGATCACCTGCACCACCCATCGCACCGTCGAGCCCTTGTAGTGCTCGGGATCGGAGCGCAAATCGGCGGCGCTGACTGCGCTCACGGACGAGCTGTCGACGGGAATCAACTCGCTCTCGCGCACCCAGCCCTCGGACTGCACGCGCGCCCAGCCGTGGTCGCGCGCGACGATCCGCAGTCGCGCGGCGGAGTCCGCGGTGCCCGACGGTTTCCCGTCGGGTGCGGCGCGGAGCACGAGAGGGTGCCCAGCCGCGAAATCTCCTCCGGCAAGCAGCGCATCCGTCTTCGGCGCCACGGCACTCGGCGCTGCGGCGGCCGTTCCGCTGCGCGGCGGGAGCGACGCCACGCGCTGCGGCGCTCCCTGTTTTGATGGCGCGCGCACGGGGGCACCGCCAACGAGCGGCGGCGCTTTGCCCGCCGGCGCCTTCAGCTCGCGCGTCAGCACCCACGCGTCGCGCTTCACACGAAACCAGTCGCCCGATGTGGACTGCCGAACCACGGTCATCCCGTCTTCGATCACCGCGACGATCGGCGCCGATGCGGCCGCGCTCACGCGCAGCGCCGCGCCGCTCGATGCGTGAACCGTAAGCTCCTCCTTCTTCGCGGTGACGACGCTTCTGTGAAGAAATCCTTCGATCGTCACGGCGGTCCAATCCGCCTTCGTCGCCCCCGTCTTCACCGCGGCGCCTGCGCGCATCGTCGCCACGAGCCGTCCATCGGGTGACACACGCACTGCCGCCGCCGTCGCCGCAATGGTTTGCGCGCCAGCCTTCGATGACACGGTGGCCACGAGCACGCACAGCAGCACGAGCGAATTACACCGCATCGCTGGATGGGGGATGGGAGGACGCGTACATTTCCGAGGCTGGGGTCGCGCCGCAGTATACGGTCGAACTCTCACTGAGCAAAGATGTCGACTACGCGCAAGCGCCCAGTCGTTTTGTTGGTGCTCGACGGATGGGGCTATCGTGTTGAGCGTGAGGGGAACGCGATCGCCATGGCGCGCACGCCGACCTGGGATGCGCTGTGGACCGGACCCTCGCGCACGCTGCTCCACGCGTCGGGCCTGCCCGTCGGTCTCCCCGAAGGACAGATGGGGAACAGCGAAGTCGGACACCTCAATCTCGGCGCCGGCCGTGTGGTCCCGCAGGATCTCGTCCGCATCAATGGCGCGATCGACGACGGCTCCTTCTTTCGCAACGAGACGTTGCTCGAGACGTGCGCCGCGGTACGCGCGAGCGGGGGGACGCTGCACCTCGCTGGCCTCATCGGCAACGGCGGCGTCCACGCGTTCGACAAGCATCTCTTCGCCCTGATCGATCTGGCCGAGCGCGAGAGGGTGCCGCATGTGGCGATCCATGCGCTGCTCGATGGTCGCGATACGCTTCCCCGCTCCGCCCTCGGGTTCATGGAGCAGACGCTGGAGCGCGCGAAGGGGCGGGCCGAGCTGGCGTCGGTGGGCGGCCGGTATCACGGCATGGACCGCGACCGACGCTGGGCCCGCACGGAGCTCTGGTATCGCGCGATGATGCAGGGCGTCGGCCCGCGCGCGCCCGACGCGCTGACCGCGATTCGCGCCGCCTACGAACGTGGCGAGAGCGACGAGTTCATGAAGCCGGTGGTCATCGAACGGAACGGAGAGCCGGTCGCGACGGTACGAGATGGCGATGCCATCATCTTCTTCAACTACCGCTCGGACCGGATGCGCCAGATCACGCGCGCTCTCACGGAAGATCCGTTCGATGGTTTCGACGTGCGCGGCCGCCCATCGATCAAGGTCGTGACGATGACGCAGTATGACGAGACGTATGACATACCAGTCGTCTTCCCGCCGTTCACCCTTGCGCGCGTCGTGGCCGAGGTCATCTCGGCGCACGGAGGCACGCAGTTCCGCACGGCGGAGACGGAGAAGTACGCGCACGTCACGTACTTCTTCAACGCGGGACACGAGACGGCGTACAAGGGCGAAGTGCGCGAGTTGGTGCCGAGCCAGAAGGTGGCGACGTACGATCTCGCGCCCGAGATGAGCGCTTACGGTGTGACGGACGTGTTGTGCAAGGCGATCAGCGCGCGCAACTACGATTTCATCCTCTGCAACTATGCCAACGGCGACATGGTGGGACACACGGGCGTGATCCCCGCGGCGATCAAGGCGGTGGAGACGGTCGATGAATGCCTCGCGCGCGTGATTGCCGCGGCGCAGCGAGCGGACGCACGCGTCCTCGTCACGGCCGACCACGGCAACTGCGAGATGATGATCGACCCCGCGACCGGCGGACCGCACACCGCGCATACCACGAACCCGGTTCCACTCGTGATCGTCGATCCGGATGGTGATCGTCCCCTGCGCGCCGGCGGTGCGCTGCGAGATGTAGGACCGACGGTACTGGCGATGCTCGGCGTGGAAAAGCCCACCGAGATGACCGGGATCGACCTCAGAGAGATGGGAGCCGTATCGTGAAGCTCGTACTTACCGCCGCACTTCTGTGTCTCGGAATCGCACCCCTCGCTGCACAGGTGGGAAATGTGCCGGAGAAGAGTCCCTATCAGGACTTCAACTTTCGCCAGGACTTCTCGCTCTGGGGGGGCTATTTCAGCGGCAACACGGGCGAGGCGGGGATCGGACCGCAATCGAGCGCGATCTTCGGCGTGCGTTACGGGCTCCACATCGGTGGGCCGGCGTCGTTTGCCTTCCGCGTCGGGCGCGCGGCGTCGATTCGCAACGTCATCGATCCCACGAAAATCGGCGCCGCGCGCAACCTCGGCCAGGTATCCGATCCGATCTGGATCGCGGATGCGGGGATAAACCTTGCGCTGACCGGGCAGAAGAGCTTCCACCACGTCATTCCGGAAGTCGGCGTCGGCGGCGGTGTGGCTACGAGTCGGAACAAGGCGGATGTCGGCGGCTACCGGTTCGGCACCGGCCTTGCAATTCACGGAACTGCCGGGCTCAAGTACGTCACGCACGGGCCGTGGGGCGCCCGTCTGGACGTGACGGACTACTTCTGGCAGCTCTCGTATCCTGGCGCGTATTTTCTTGCTCCGGCGGGCGGCACGGCCGTGTTGTCGGCCCGTCAGGTGCAGAACCAGTGGACGCAAAACCCGGTGCTCAGTTTCGGGATCACGTACATCTTCTCCCGTTAGTCGAGGCTCATCATGGCGCAGGACTTTGAAAACGTATTCGACCTCGATGATCTGAGCGACGCGGAGCTGCGTGGGCTCGTGCGCGACCAGCTCGCGCAGGATGACGCGATCGACGTCGACGAAATTCTCGTGCACGTGAAGGACGCCTATGTGACGCTCTCCGGTCGTGTCGGCACCGATGGCGAGAAGCAGATCGCCGATCACGTGTTGAGCGATGTGATCGGCCTCGAGAACTATTCGAACGATCTCTTCGTGGACGCGATACGCCGCGACGAGGAGCCGGAGGCGGCGGACGATGCAGTCGCGCGCGCCGCCGATGCGAGCGACAGCTCGCTGCTCGGCGGCAGCGATCTTTCCGCCACCGACGACGAAGCGATTCGCGCGACGGACAACGATGACGCATCGCTGTATGGCACGCGCGACATCGAGAGCGTGATGGAGAACGGCGTGCCGTGGATCCCGCCCGACGAGCCGACTCCCGAGGGGCGCGACTCCAACTAGCCATCGACCGCAACTGCACATGCACACGTCGCGCGTGAGGAGCTGAGCCGTGTTCTCCCTGACGCGCCGCGTGTCGTTCACCGCGACGCATCGATACTGGCGCTCCGACTGGAGCGGCCCGCGCAACGAGCAGCGCTTCGGAGCCGCGACTACCCCTCACACGCACGACTACGCGTGCGACGTCACCGTGAGCGGGCCGCTCGATGCGGAGACCGGGATGGTGGTCGATCTGGGCGCCCTCGACAAGCTGCTCGATCGCGAGGTGCGCTCGCGCTTCCACGGAACCGACATCAGCGCCCAGGTCCCGGAATTCGCAGATGGCAAGCTCGTTCCCACAGGCGAGAATCTCGCGCGCTTCATCTTCGAGCGAGTCGCCGCTGAGATGACGGGCACGGCCGGAGTGACGAGTGTGATCGTTCGTGAGGATGCGACGATCTCTTCGGAGTATACAGGCGGGGCGTAGCTCTCGCGCTGCACTCCACTTGGCCTTCACCGATCGCGGTATATTTCGCGGATGACGAATCCGGCCGTCTCGCTCGACGCGGTGGAAGAGGCGCCCGTGTGGCTCGAGGTAAACGGCGCGCCCGCGGTGACGTGGATGTGCACCCCCGAGCGACTCGACGAGCTCGTCGTCGGCTGGCTCCACGGCGAGGGATACATCGACACCGCCGCCGACATCCTGAAGATGCGGCCGTGCGCGCAGGAGCTCGGCTTCTGGGTCGACGTGCCCGCGGAACGATTCCAGACCGTCGAGGCGAGCGACCGGAGGCGCGTGCTCGCGTCGGGGTGCGGCGCCGTCACGACGATCCTCGGCTCGCTCAGCTCACTTCCGCGGCGCAAGGCTGCACTGCCCCCGATCGACCTCGCGCGGATGCGCGCGCTGTTCAAAGAGCTCTTCGCGCGTGGCACGCACTATAAGGAAACCGGCGGCATCCACGCGGCGGCGATCACGGATGGCGAAACGCTCCTGTATCACGCCGAGGATATCGGGCGGCACAATGCAGTGGACAAGGTGATCGGCGCGGCGATTCTCGATGGCCACAGTCCCGAGGATCTCGTGCTGCTGGTGACGGGTCGCATCTCGGGTGAGCTCGCGTTCAAGGCGGCGCGCGCGCGCATGGGCCTCGTGGCGACACCGTCGGTGCCGAGCACGATGGCGGTGGACATCGCGAAGGCGACGGGGATGGGAATTGTCGGGCGCGCCGTCAGCGGTACGCCGCAGCTGCATCAGACGTGAACACGCCGTGCACCGGCGTCATCCTGGCCGGCGGCCAGTCCTCGCGCTACGGCGGGCGCCCGAAAGGGCTCGAGCGCGTCCACGGCGAGCGGGTGATCGATCGCGTGGCGCGGGTGCTGGGAGCGGCGACGGATTCGCTCCTGCTGATTGCAAACGATCCGGAGGCGTCGGGGTGGCTCCCGGGAGTGCGCGTGGCGAGCGATGTGCGACCGGGGATCGGGAGCCTCGGCGGGATCCACGCGGCGCTCGTGCACGCAGGGACGGCGGTGATCGTCGTCGCGTGGGACATGCCGTTCGTCCCCGAGGCGTTGCTCGCAGAGATGCGCGCGCGAGGAGACGATGCGGACGTCGTTGCACCGGAGAGTGGTTCGTCGCGGCGAGGGCTCGAGCCGCTCTGTGCGTACTATTCGCCAGCCTGCATCGCGCCGATCGAGCGCGCGATCGATGCGGATGACCGCCGCGTGATCGGGTTCTTCGATCAGGTGCGCGTCGCTCGCATCGCGGCCGACGATGTTCGGCGGTACGGCGATCCCGATCGACTCTTCATGAACGTCAACACACCGGACGAGCTTGCGCTCGCGGAGCAATATGCCTCGACCGCCGATCGTGACGATTATCGGAACTAAGAAGCAGGGGAAGACGACGCTCACGGTGAAGCTCGCTGCCGAGCTGCATCGTCGCGGGCATCGCGTGATGACCATGAAGCATGGGTCGCACACCTTCAACATCGATCCGTCGACGACCGACACGTACAAGCACTATCACGAGGGACACGCCGAGCGGGTGGCGATGGTGAGCCCGGACAAGTTCGCGCTGGTGGAACGGTGGACGGAGGAGCGCGGGCCGGAGGAGATTGCGGAGCTGTACCTCGCGGAGGCGGACATCGTGATCGCGGAGGGCTTCAAGGCCGCGGCGCTTCCGAAGATCGAGATCTGGCGGAAGGAGACGGGGAAGACGCCGCTGTACGAGGCTGGATCGGCGGCGAGCACGCACTACATCGCAATCGCGACGGATGATCCGTCGATGCAGGCGACGGCGACGCCCGTGCCGGTTGTGCTGTTCTCGGAACCGGATTGGCTCACGGCGCTGGCCGACCTCATTGAGACCAAGGTGATGCATACATGAAGCTCGCTCGGGTGTTGGCTCCAGTGGTGGTCGCCGCGGCGTGCGCGACCGGCGGGGCGAAGTCCGCGCCGGGTGCGATGGGTGGCGCGCAAGCGAATGCGCCGGTGGGGGCGCCGATCCAGATCGTCACTCGCGCGCAGCTCCGCCGCGAGATCGACTCGATGGTCGCGCAGCGCGAGTTCCGCAACGCACACTTCGGCGTGCTCGTCGTCGATCCGGAGAAAGGCGACACGCTGTACTCGCTGAACGCCGGCAAGTTGTTCATGCCAGCCTCGAACATGAAGATCGTGACGGGAGCGACATCGCTCGCGCAACTCGGCGCGGACTACACCTATCGCACGACGTTCGAGGCTGCTGGATACATGAAGCACGATACGCTCGAGGGCGCGTTGATCGTGACGGGGCGCGGCGACCCGACGATCAGCGATCACATGCGCGGCGACGCGATGAAGCCATTCTACGACATCGCGGACTCGTTGCGCGCGCACGGCATCACCGCGATCACTGATGGAATTCGCGCGGGACCGGATGTCTTTCCCGATACGACCATCGGTTTCGGGTGGTCGTGGGACGATCTCGGCGAGGACTACGGCGCGGGAGTGGATGCGCTGTACTTCAACGAAGGGTTCGGGACACTGGTCGCGTACGGCAAGGTCGGAATGGCGCCGGACAGCTTGGTCACGAGTCCGTCGCGAAGCTACCCGTTCGTGCTCGGCATATCGAAGAACAGCCCCGCGGATACTGGCGCGGTTCGGCTCGCCTTCAACCAGTTTCGAAACGCGTTCATCCTGCGCGGAAAGCTGAAGACGCCCACGGATACGATCATCTATGTATATCCGGATTTTCACCGCTCGTATCTCGTCGCGCTCTCGGAAGCGCTTCGCTCTCGCGGGATCGGGATAGGGAGGGGGCTGTGGGGGTCAAACGGCACCGACGCGGTTCCATATGATCCGGCGAAAATGCGTGCGCTCTTCGTCGTGCATTCGCTTCCGCTCCGCGACATTCTTCCCGCCCTCGAGAAGCCATCGCAAAATCAGATCGCCGAAATTCTCTACAAGACGCTCGGCCTGGAGAAAACAGGCACCGGCTCGGCCGACAGCGGGCGAGTCGTCATCGAGCGGCAGCTGGCGAGCTGGGGAGCACAGCCTGACGGCTATCTCATTCGCGACGGCAGCGGGCTCTCGCGCTACGACTATGTCAGCCCAGAAACGCTCGTTCGCGTGCTCGACAAGATTCGCGCGGACACCGCGTTCCAGGTCTTTTACAATGCGCTTCCCATCGCGGGCGTCGACGGATCGCTCGAGCATCGCATGCGCGGCACCGCTGCCGTCGGGAAGATCCACGCGAAGACGGGCTCGATAGCCAACGCGCGCTCGCTCTCCGGTTACGCGATCACCGCCGACAGCCACATGCTGATTTTCAGCCTTCTTGCGAACAACTGGATCACGAAGCAGTCGGCGGTCGACAGCGTGCAGAATCGCATCGCCGTGTTGCTGGCGTCACTCAAGTTGCGCGACGGGCAATAGTGTTCACCGTCCCGGACGCCGTCGCGCGCATCACCGCGGGGATCGAGCCGCTGAGCGTCGAGCGCGTGGCGCTGCTGGACGCGCTGGGCCGAGTGCTCGCGACGCCGGTGGTCTCGCCGCTGACGCTGCCGGCGTGGGATAACTCCGCGATGGATGGCTATGCGCTCCGGGCGTCCGACGTCGAGGGCGCGAGCGCCGCGAAGCCGGTGTCGCTCACCGTGCTCGAGACCGTCGCCGCCGGCGCGTTCCCGTCGCGAGCAGTGGAAGCGGGGAGCTGCACGCGCATCATGACCGGCGCTCCGCTGCCGGAGGGTGTCGACACCGTCATCCGCCTCGAGGACACCGATGGCGGCGTCGAGCGCGTCTCGATCCGCAGCGATCGCGACGCGGGCCGCAACGTGCGCCATCGCGGGGAAGACATCACAACGGGCACCATGGTCCTCGACCGTGGACAGCCGATCGGCGCCGCGCAGATCGGCGTGCTCGCGTCGGTCGGTGCGTCGTCGGTCGACGTCTATCGCCAGCCGCGCGTCGCGTTCTTTGGCTCGGGCGACGAGATCGTGGATCTCGACCGCTTCACCGAGGCGCTCGACGGCAGGAAAATCGTGACGTCGAACAGCTATACGCTTCACTCGCTCATCCGGCTGAATGGCGGCATCCCCATCAACCTCGGCGTCGCGCGCGACGATCCGAAGGACATTCGCGCGCGCATCGATCGGGCGGCGGGGTGCGACTTGCTCATTACGTCAGCCGGCATCTCGGCGGGAGAGTTCGACTATCTGCGCCCCGTGCTCGCGGAGGCGGGCGTCACGCTCGATGTGTGGAAGGTGCGCATGCGCCCGGGCGCGCCGCTCGGCTTTGGCTGGCTCGGCACAATGCCGTGGATCGGGCTGCCGGGAAATCCAGTGTCGACGATGGTGACCTTCGAGCTCTTCGTGCGCCCGGTGATGCGCCGCATGCTCGGCCACACGCGCCTCTTTCGACGGCCGATTCCCGTGACGCTCGAGGAGCCGGTGAAGATCGGCGCCGCGCTCACGCACTTCCTGCGCGCGATCGTGAGCGTGAACGCGGACGGCACGCTGAGCGCGCGGCTCACGGGGCCGCAGGGCTCCGGCATTCTCACCTCGATGTCGGTGGCCAACGCGCTGCTCGTAATTCCTGAGGAGCGCTCGCGCGTGGGGGCCGGCGAGACGGTAAACGCGATCCTGCTCTCCGAAGACTCGCAGCTCGCCACGCACTTCTCGCTGTGACCACCGCGCTGCGCGGACGGCCGCTCGTGAAGGAGCTCGAGCGGCGCTTCGTCATCGCGCACTCGAAGGTCGAGCTCCCCGGATGCGTCGTGAACATGATGCATCCGGAGAACACCGACGCGCTGATCAGCGAGGAAGACATGGTGCGCGACGACCGCCTGCCCTACTGGGCGGACATCTGGCCGTCGTCGCGAATTCTGGCGCGCGCGCTCGCGACGGAGAGCGGCGCGGGGCGCACGCTGCTGGAGCTGGGCGCCGGTCTCGGCCTCGCGACGATCGGCGCGATGCGCGCGGGCTACGAGGTTCTCGCGAGTGATTACTACGACGACGCGCTTCTTTTCACGAGCGCGAACGCATGGCGCGCGCTCAAGCGCGAACCGCGCACCCGGATGATCGACTGGCGCGACCTCCCCCCCGATCTCGGCACCTTCGACCGCGTCGTCGCGGCGGACGTGATCTACGAGGATCGCTATCCGCCGCTGGTCGCCAACGTCATCGCGCGCACGCTCGCTCCGGGTGGCGTCGCGACGATCGCCGACCCGGGACGCCCAATGGTCGAGCAGTTCTTCGAGTTGCTCCCCGCGCTCGGACTGCGCCATCGCAATACCGAGCTGATCGACTATGACGAGTCTCCCGCGAAGCAGACCATCAGGCTGCATCATATCGTGCTATTGACTACATAGAATCGAATTTCCATTGTGCAGTGACAGCAGTTACTGAACGAGCACCGATGCTGTCGTGAAAGGATGGAGTCTCGCAGCGTGTGCCACGAGCTCGACTCCACGAGTCGAGCGCATTTCGAGAGGTCGGTCATGCGGTCGATTGCGTTACGACTCGCCTTGGTATCGATGGTCGCCGCCATCGGATGCAGCGGTGAACGCGCCCTAGCGCCAAAGGCGGGAACAACGGGCCAGCTATCCGACCTTCCTCCAGAATCGTTCGCCGACTATTCCCGGGTGAGTCTCCCGGGAAGTGAGACAGCGGTCGCGTTGAACGACAGTGGAGATGTAGTAGGCGCCACTGCATCCGGCGGCGTTCTATGGCACGGCGCGTTGCACGAGAGAATCGCGCTTCCGATTATCCCGACCGCGATCGCGAACGACGGAACCGTCGCGGGAAGCGTCGACGGCCATGCGGCAACTTGGAAAAGCGGCCGCGTCACCATACTCGATACCGCGACCAGCGTGGCGCTGGCGATCTGTCGCTGCGAGTCCGCGACCGTCGTCGGCAGCGTTCAGGTGGATGGAGTGACGCACGCAGCGATTTGGGTCGATGGAATTCCCATCGACGCCGGTTTGCCGCCGAGTAGCAGCCACGCTGAGTTTTCATCGATCGCGGCCGGCTTCATCGTGGGCAATGCGATCGTGCACCAACCGGATCCGCGTGCCGGGGGTTTCGCCGATCTCGAGGCGCCCTATTCCTGGTCCCATTCGGGAGGCTGGCGACCCCTTATTTTCGGTCAGCTTTCGGTGGGGGCTATCACGTCGCTGAATTCACACGGCTTCGCAGTCGGAGTCGGCGCCGGGCCGAACGCATTCACTACCATCCGAGGCATTCTGTTTGACCTTGCCGCCGGCACCGCGCAGGACGAGTATCCCATCAACCAAACCATTATCAACATCCTACCAACGGGCATCAACGATTCCAACCTGGTTTCCGCGACCGCCTATTTCTCTCCTCAGGAAACCGGTCCCCAGGGCACAATCGCTCTCGTCGGATCGGTAGGTGGCGGACTCATTTTGCCCCCGGGGGTGCTCGGCGATCAAGCCCTTGGCATCAACAGCGCGGGAGTCATCGCCGGCCAGTCGAACAACTTGCCGGTGCTCTGGGTCCCGAATGCGTGACGCCTGGTCACGCAATTGGGGGGCGCGCTAGCTAGAGTCGAAGCCTCGAGGCGACGACCTCGGAGATGTCGAACACCGGGACCTCGCTGTCCTTCGCCTTCACGCCGTCGCTGATCATCGTCATGCAGAATGGGCACGCGACCGCGAGCATGTCCGCGCCCGTCGCCAACAGCTGCTCCGCGCGCTCGACGTTGATGCGCTTCCCCTGCGTCTCCTCCATGAACATCCGTCCGCCGCCGGCGCCGCAGCACATGCCGCGATCGCGCGTGCGCTCGGGCTCGACCATTGTCACGATCGGCAGTGCGCGGCGAAGCGTCTCGCGCGGCGCATCGTACACGTCGTTGTAGCGGCCGAGGTAGCAGCTGTCGTGGTAGGCCATCGTGAGCACCTTGCCGTCATCGGTGTCGAACGGCACGCGGCCGGCCTCGAGCAACCGCTCGATGTACGTCGAGTGGTGAATCACCTCGTAGTTGCCGCCGAGCTGCGGATACTCGTTGCCGATCTGATGGAAGCAGTGCGGGCAGAAGGTGACGATCGTTTTCACGTCGTAGCGCGTGAGCGTCTCGATGTTCTGCTTCGCGAGCGTCTGGTAGAGGTACTCGTTCCCCATGCGGCGGGCGGGATCGCCGTTGCATGACTCCTCCTGCCCGAGGATCGCGAACGGCACGCCTGCGGCCTGAAGAATTCGCGCGAACGCGACGCTGATCTTCTTCGAGCGATCGTCGAAGGATCCCATGCAGCCGACCCAGAAGAGAATCTCCGGACTCTCACCGCGCTCCACGAGCTCCGCCATCGTCGGGATGTCGAGGCCGTCGGCCCACTTCGCGCGATCGTCCGGACGAAACGCCCACGGGCTTCCGTTGCGCTCCAGCGACTCGAAGGTCGGAAGTACCTCGGGCGGGAATCGCGACTCCATGAGGACGAGATTACGCCGCATGTCGACGATGTGATCGAGATGCTCGATGCCGACGGGGCACTCCTGGATGCACGCCCGGCAGGTCGTGCACTGCCACAGCTCTTCTTCGGTGATGTAATTGTCGAGCAGGCGATGCTCGAGAATCTCCGTCACGGTGCGCGCACCCTCGTCGCCTTCGCCATGCACGAGCGTGTGATGCGCGAGCTCGGACCGGTCGCCGACGAGCAGCGGCGCCTTCTCCATGAGGCGCCGCCGCGTATCGATGATGATCTTGCGCGGGCTCAACACCTTCCCCGTGAGATGCGCAGGGCATACGGCGGTGCAGCGACCGCACTCGGTGCAGGTGTAGCCGTCGAGCAGATCCTTCCACGTCATCTGATCCACGTCGGCGGCGCCGAATTGTTCGACGTTCTCCGCCTCGAGGTCGAGGAAGCGGATCACACCCTTCGGTCCAGGCCCCTGCGAATTGGAGAGATAAACGTTGGGGATCGAAGAGACGATGTGGAGGTGCTTCGAATAGGGCAGATAATTCAGGAATGCGAGCACGAGCAGCGCGTGTGTCCACCAGAACAGTGCATGCGCACCCGTGAGCAGCCCGGCCGGGAGTGCGTGCAGCGGCATCGAGAGCGCGAGTGATAGCGGTTTCGCTCGAATGATCGAGTCGGGGTCGCGCGCGAGCTCGAGCGCGTTCACCGCGAACATCGTCACCATCAGCCCTGCGATGGCACCGAGGATGAGGAGCGCGTCGCTGTGCTCGAGATTGTCGCCCTCGAGGCGCGCCGGGTGCAGCACGAGGCGCCGATAGAACGCGAAGGCGATCGCGCCGAGGACGAGCGCGCCGAACAGATCCTGCGAGACGGAATAGAAGCCGTAGAGCGGCGCGGGGAGAAACGCGTACGAGAAGGCGGGGAAGCTGCCGTTGAGGAGCAGCTCGAGCGTCCCCGCCGTGAGCACCACGAATCCCCAGAAGATGAGCGCGTGCATCGGTCCTGCGACCGGATCGCGCAGAATTTTCTTCTGCAGGAAGGCGACGGTAATGACGTTCTTGAGGCGGACGAGCGGGTGTCCACCGCGATCGTCGGGGAGCGCTATGGAGAGATAGCCGATCAGCCGCTGGACGTTGTACGAAAAAAAGCCGACGGCGAGGATCAGCACGAGCAAGAAAACGGCGTTCTCGATTCGCATGGCACCGAAGCTATGGGGCGTCCGGCGCCGAAACAACCGGCGACGCTCAGCCCTTGGAGCGCGCCTCTTTCACGGCGGCAGTCAGCACCGGAAGAATCTCGATCGCGTCGCCGACGATGCCGTAGTCGGCGACCTTGAAGATCGGCGCGTCCTTGTCCCTGTTGATCGCGACGATCGTGCGCGAGTTGCGCATTCCGGCGATGTGCTGGATCGCGCCGGAGATACCGCACGCGACGTAGAGGTCGGGTGAGACCTGCCGCCCTGTCTGCCCGATCTGGTCGCTGTGCGGACGCCACCCGTCGTCGGTGACCGCGCGCGTCGCACCCACCGCCGCATTTCCGAACGCCGCCGCGAGATCTTCCACCAGCTTGAAGTTCTCTGCGCTCTTGAGCCCCCGGCCGCCGCTCACGATCACCGGCGCATCGCCGATGTCGAGCTTCGCGCTCCCACCAACGATCATCTCCTTCACGACGAGCTTGGATGCCGCCGGATCGACCGCCGGCTGCGCGCTCTCAACGCGCGCATCTTTCGCCGACTCGACCGGCGCACGTGCGCCGGGACGCAGCGTCACGACCGCCGGAGATCCCGTCAGCTTCAGCGTCGCGATCACCTTCCCCGCATAGGCCGGATGCTTCACCACCAGCGCGTCACCCACGAGCTCCAGCGTCGTGACGTCGGCCGCCATGCTCACGCCGAGCTTCGCGGCGACGCGCGGCGCGAGATCGCGCCCCTCTGCGCTCGCCGAGAAGATCGCGGCGCGATAACCGCCCGCCTTGATGCGCTCGGCCGCCGTCGCCGCCACTGCCTCGACGTTCGTCTTCGCGAGCCCCGCGTGTTCGACTACGATCACGACATCGGCACCGTACTTCCCGAGCTCCGTCGCGAGCGACGCGACGCCGGGCGCGCCCGACAACAGCGCGTGCACCTCGCCGCCGCCACTCGCATCGGCCAGCGCCCGCGCCGCACTCACCGTCTCGAATGCCACCCGACGCAGCGCACCACTGCGCGACTCCGCCAAGGCAAAGAAGTTCGCCACTACAGCACCTTCGCTTCGGTGTGGAGCAACCGCACGAGCTCGGGCACTGCGCCCGGGCCTTCGCCCACGATGCGTCCCGCCGCACGCTCCGGCGGCAGCTCCATCTTCTCGAGCGTCAGGCTTTCCGCGCCAAGCTGCGCCGGCCTCACCTCGAGCGGCTTCTTCTTCGCCGCCATGATCCCCTTGAGCGATGGATACCGCGCGCGCGGCATTCCCTCGTCGATGGTGACGACGGCCGGGAGCGCGAATTCGACGATCTCCGCCGCGCCCTCGAGATCACGGCGCGCAGTACCGCGGCCATTCGCGATGTCGAGTGTCGACACGGCCGTCGCGCACGGGAGGCCGAGCATCTCGGCGACCATCGGGCCGACGGTCGCATTCGCGGAGTCGACGGCCTGGCGTCCGAAAAAGATCAGATCGTAGCCGCCATCCTTGAGCTCGGCCGCGAGCGCGCGCGCGATCGAGAGTCCATCGGCTGGCACGCGATCGGACTTGAGCTGCACCGCGCGATCCGCACCCATGCTCAGCGCCTTGCGCAGCTGCTCCTGCACGACGTCCGGCCCCAGGGAGACGACGACGGTCTCCCCCGGCCCCTGCTTCTCGTTGAGTTGGAGCGCCGTCTCGACAGCGTAGCCGTCGAAGTCGCTCATGTCGTACTTGAGCCCCGCCTCATCGACCGCCGTGCCGCTCGCCGCGATCTTGAATCGCGTCTCCATGTCGGGAACGCGCTTGATGCACACCGCGATTTTCACACGACCACCGAATTAATTGAAGGCACTGAGCCCGGTCACAGCCTGACCGAGAATCAACGTGTGAATGTCGTGCGTCCCCTCGTACGTGTAGACGCTCTCAAGATTCGCCATGTGTCGCATCGCGCCGTACTCCGCGAGGATGCCGTTGGCTCCGAGCAGACGGCGAGCCTCGCGCGCGACATTCGTCGCGATGTCGCAGTTGTTCCGCTTCGCGAACGACACCTGCTGCGGCGTGAGCTTGCCCGAATCCTTGAGACGGCCGAGGTGGAGCGAGACGAGCTGCGCCTTCACGATCTCCGTGAGCATGATCGCGAGCCGCTGCTGCTGCAGCTGGAAGCCGCCGATCGCCTTGCCGAACATCACGCGGCTCTTCGAATAGTCGAGCGCCTCCTCGTAGCACGCCATGGCGGCACCGATTACTCCCCACGAGATGCCGTAGCGCGCCTGCGTGAGGCACATGAGCGGGCTCTTGATCCCGCCGCTCTTCGGGAGGATCGCATCCTTGGGCAGGCGCACATCCTGGAAGACGAGCTCACTCGTATCCGACGCGCGTAGCGAGAGCTTCCCCTTCTGATCCTTCGCCGTGAAGCCCGGCGTGTTCGTCGGCACGATGAAGCCGCGAATCGACTTGTCGCTCTTCTCGCCATTCGTCTTCGCCCACACGATCGCGACCTTCGCCTGCGACCCGTTCGTGATCCACATCTTGCCGCCG
This sequence comes from Gemmatimonadaceae bacterium, assembly GCA_039935955.1. Lineage (GTDB taxonomy): Bacteria > Gemmatimonadota > Gemmatimonadetes > Gemmatimonadales > Gemmatimonadaceae > FEN-1250. Next base: position 4,341 of record JBDTJH010000190.1, on the reverse strand, counting down.
TTCAAAATCCACGAGCCATCGGCCTGCTCGTTGGCCATGGTGATCATCCCACTTGGGTTCGAACCGTAGTCGGCCTCCGTGAGCCCGAAGCAGCCGATGATCTCGCCGGCGGCCATCTTCGGTAGATACTCCTTCTTCTGCTCCTCGCTGCCGAACGCGAAGATCGGATACATCACGAGCGCGCCCTGGACCGACGCGAAGGACCGGATGCCGGAGTCTCCACGCTCGAGCTCCTGCATGATCAGCCCGTAGGCGACGTTATTCAGCCCCGCGCAGCCGTATTCCTCCGGCAGGTTGGCACCGAACACGCCCAACTCGGCGAGCCCCGGGATGATCTCCTTCGGAAAGCGGCCCTCGACGTAGCAGTCGCCAATGATCGGGAGTATGCGCTCGTCGACGAACTGCCGGACGCTGGCGCGAACAGCAAGCTCCTCTTCGGAGAGGGCGCTGTCGATATCAAATAAATCTTGCATGCGATAAAGCTACGCGTCCGGCACGCGCCAACAAAGTGCCCTACGCCCCTTGCATCAGCTCCGCCGAGCCGCCCGCAGACCGAGCTCCTGCTGCGCGACGACGAGCGCCGCGGGCGCCGGCGCGCGAAGCTCCCGCCGCGCCTGCGCCGCGATCCCGACGGCCGACGCCTTCGCGCGAAACGTCGGCCCGTGATCGATCGGCAGCCCGGTCTCCGCCTGCCACTGATGCACCATCTCGTGCAACAGCGTGTGCAGCGCCTCGGCCCAGCCGTGCTTTTTGATGTGCGTTCGGCTGATGGTGATCTCCGCGGGCTCGCCGTACGGTGTCGACGTTGTGTACTGTCCCAGACGCGAGCGCATGCGCCCCGAGAGCTTGATCGGGATCTCGCGAAGCGCGCCGCCGAAGTGCCGGAGGTTGTACTCCTGGTGCCAGTGCGCCAGCTCGCGCAGCGTGGTCGCATCCTCGGGCTTTGCGCGCCCCGGACGCCGCGCCGGCGCGCGATGCGCGGCGGCGACCGGATGCGTGAGGATCACCTTCTGCGCCTCGTGTCGGTCGGCGCGCGTGCGTCCCTGCACGAACTGCACGATCGCGCGTAGCACGCCCTCCGGTGCGTCGAGATATCCCCTGTTCACACGAAGCTCGGCGCCGCTGAAGCTGACCATGACGGCGCGATTCGATGTGAGCCGAAGCTTCGTGATCCCCTTCAGCCCGTACACGCGCAGCCGGTGCAGCAGCTGCTCGGCGTTGCGCGGCGGTGAATCGAATTCCAGGAACAGTTGCATGAGCTGGTTGATGCGTGCGGCTACGAACTTCTTCATCGCGCGAATCGCTTCGCCGGTCCCGGAAGGAAGTTCTGCGACTGCTCGGACCAGATCTGCGGCTCCACCTCGATCCCCTGCGGTGTGAGTGTGACGACGTTCATCGCCGATGGCCGCTGTCCACGCGTGCGGTTGGACACGGTGCCGGCCGTACACACTACGGTACCGTACTTCGTATGCTCCACGTGCTGCACGGCTTCCTGGTGATCGTGTCCGCAGAGCACGAGATCGATCCCGAGGTCGACGAACGCCTTCGCCGCGCGCGCCGGATGCGAGAGTCCGTATCGGTTCGAGAGGTCGCCGCGCAGCGGATTGTGGTGCATGACGATGACGCGCTGATCCCCCCTCGGCGCCGCATCGAATTTCGCGCGCGCTTCGACGATTTGTTCGTCGCTCATATTGCCGACGACGCCGACGTCGCGCGGATTCCAGGTGACCGTCCCCGGCACGACCCCCTGCGCGGTGTTGATGCCGACGAAGGTCACGCCGGGCACCGACAGCACGGGCTCGAAATCCGCCGAGATGTACTTCGCGTAGTTGGCGATCGCGGACTCGCGGGAGCCGACGCCGAGTGGGGCGCGCCACCACTTCACGTCGTGATTGCCGGGGACGACGATCGTACGACTCACCTTCGCCGCATCCCGCAGGAACTGCCGCGCCGCCTGGAATTCGCCCGGCCGCGCGCGCTGCGAGAGATCGCCGGAGACTGCGACGACATCGAAGCGCCGTCCGTTGATCATCTCCGCGATCGCATCGAGCTGCGCGGGCACTGCGGGAGGACCAAAGTGGAGATCTGAAACGTGGAGAACTCGCGTCAAGCCAGTCTCGCGATGATGGCGTCCGCGAAGCCCGTGGTCGTCGCGTTGCCGCCCAGGTCGGCGGTGAGCGAGTTGCCGGAGTGGAGCACATCGTTCATCGCCGTCCGGATTCGTGCGGCGGTGGGTGCGTCACCCACGTGCTCCAGCATCAGGCATGCCGCGAGGACAACGGCACCAGGGTTGGCGATCCCCTTCCCCGCGATGTCGGGCGCGGTGCCGTGCACCGCCTCGAAGATCGCGGCCTTTTCGCCGATGTTCGCGCCGGGCGCGAGCCCGAGTCCGCCCACGAGCCCGGAGATCTCATCGGAGAGGATGTCGCCGAACATGTTCGTCGTCACGATGACGTCGTACTTCTCGGGTGTCAGCACGAGATGCATCGCCATCGCGTCGATGATGCGCTCTTCGAAGATGATCCGCCCTTCGTAATCCTTCGCGATCTTGCGGCCGGTCTCGAGGAAGAGCCCCTGCGACAGCTTGAGGATGTTCGCCTTGTGCACGAGCGTCAGCTTCTTGCGCCCGCGCGACACCGCGTGCTCGAAGGCGAAGCGGATGACGCGGTCGGCACCGGCGCGCGTGATGATCGCGACCGACTCGGCCGCCGCGTGGTCATCGTTGCCGATCTTGACGTAGTGCTCGACACCGCTGTAGAGCCCTTCGGTGTTCTCGCGAACGAGGATGATGTCGACGCCGGTGTAGCGTCCGTTCGGAAGCAGCGTACGCGCAGGGCGCACGTTCGCGAAGAGGTCGAAGCGCATGCGGAGCGCGACATTGACGCTGCGATAGCCGGAGCCGAGCTGGGTCTCGAGCGGACCCTTGAGCGCGACGCCGGTGCGCGCAATCGACTCCAGCGTGGCGACGGGCATCGGGTCGCCGACTGCGTTGAGCGCCGCCATCCCGGCGAGTTGCCGGTCCCACGCGATCTTCGCTCCGGACGCCTCTACGATCTTGACCGTCGCGCCAACGATTTCCGGACCGATCCCGTCACCGGGGATCAGCGTGACGGGAATTGCATCACTCATTGATTCGGGGGTCCGAGTTGGTCAGCGAGATGGCCGGCGAGGCTCGCGGCGAGTGCGGGGCCGAACGACGACTGCGAGTCGCTCGCGATATCCGCCATGTAGATGATCTTGGCGCGGACCGCGTCGAAGATCACGAAGCGAAGCACCGCGCACTCCTTACCGCCGGGGACCGGCTCGAAGCGAAGCTCGACGGGAAGCAGCACGAGCTGCCCGCCATCCTGCAGCGCGACGAGCGTGCGCAGCTGCGACGCTATCGGATCGGGCACCTGCTCGGGGAGGCGCTTGGGGCCGGGGAAGCGAAGCCACTGCGCCGCCATCGCGTGCGGATCGGGCGCGTACGGCTCGTTGCGCTTCACCATCGCGTCGATGGCGGTCGGGAAGACCCAGACCTTCTTCACGCCGCGATCACTGAACGCGAACGCGATCTCATCGTCGAGCCCGGCGAGGTACGCATGCTGGTCGGTGATCTCGCCGGCCCAGTTCAGCGAATCGCCCATGCGCAGGTAGTGCACGGGGAGAATCATCAGCCGGCGCGTCGAGAACGCCGCCAGCACGTGTTGGTGGGGCTGCTTCGATTTGTTCTGCGCGTCCGCGCGCGCCGGGAGGGCGGAAAGCGCGGAGGTCGCGAACAGTGCGGCGCCGAATGCGGCGGAGATCTTCACGGACATCATCCTTGAGTCGGGAAAGCTATAAAGGGCGCACAACGAGGGATACCGATGAAAGGACGCGCATCCGTGGCCAGTCGGCACGGCGGTAAATCGCCCGCCGCATCTGGCAGCGCGCGCGGCACGTCACACATATTCGCCCGCCTATGCGACGCCTTCTCTCCACACTGCTCTGGATCGCGATCTCGGTACTCGGCGCCGCCGCCCTCGCGCGCCTCGCGCTCTCGCGCGGAGAGACGATTAGCGCGGGGTGGCTGCTCGCGGCCGCGCTCTGTTCCTACGCGGTCGCCTATCGATTCTACGGTCGCTTCATCAGCACGAAGATCTTCGCCGTCGATGACCGCCGGCCGACCCCCGCCGTGCGCATGGAGGACGGTCGCGACTATCTGCCGACCAATCGGTGGATCGTGTTCGGGCACCACTTCGCCGCGATCGCGGGGCCGGGCCCTCTCGTAGGTCCTACACTCGCGGCGCAATTCGGATTCCTCCCCGGCGCGATCTGGATCATCGCCGGCGTCGTCCTGGGCGGCGCGGTGCAGGATCTCGT
>JBDTJH010000189.1:0-4862 GCA_039935955.1 Gemmatimonadaceae bacterium | reverse complement strand
TGCCTGACGTCGCCAAGCTCAAGAAGCGAGCGCTCGAATACGAGCAGAAGAAACAGTTCGACAAGGCGCTCGACACTTATACGCTGGTTCTGGCGGAGCTGGATGAGCACGTCGACGAAGCCGACGTTGCCCTCTACAATCGCGTCGGAGACCTGCTGTTGCGGCGTGGGGACGTCTCCGAGGCCGTCGACCACTACGAAAAGGCCGTAGACCTCTACACCGATGGCGGGTTCTTCAATAACGCCATCGCCCTCTGCAACAAGATCCTCCGCAACGCGCCCGGCCGGAACTCGGTTTACTACAAGCTGGGAAAAATCAGCGCGCGCAAAGGCTTCGTCAACGACGCCAAGCAGAACTTCCTCGAGTACGCCGACCGGATGCAGAAATCCGGGCAGCTCGAAGAAGCCTTCCGCGCCCTGAAGGAGTTCGCCGATCTCTGCCCCGATCAGGACGACATCCGGTTGATGCTCGCGGACCAGCTCGTCCGCAAGGATCGGAAGTCGGAGGCGATCGAGCAGCTCCACGCGCTATACGACAAATTCTCGGCCGAGGGACGCAGCGCGGAAGCACGTGCGACGGTCGATCGGATGAAGGCACTCGATCCCGCGCTCGAGCCGAAGGAGACGGTACGCGTACCCGCGTCCAAGGGTGATCTCGTCTTCCTCGACGTGAATTATGACGAGCCGTCGAGGCCGATCACCTCCGCGCCGTCGACGAATGTGCCGATGTCGGGGGCGACGAAGGCGGCGACGGCGTGGACCGTGATTCATCCCACCACGCCGTCGGCCACGCCGGCCGTCGCGATCGAGATGCCGGCAATCGATCCCGATGTCGATATCGACATCAATCTCGACGCGCCGACCTCGTCCGCGGTCGCGGAGCTGCCGGGGCTTTCGCACGGCGCGCTGCTGCCGGACGGCACCCCGACTGCCGGCGAAGGCATCGTGAGCCACGTCGACTTGGGGCTCATCACGGGCTTTCAGAACAGCGCGGTCGCGGGCGACCAGTCGCATGCGGACATCGCGCCGCTCGCCGAGCTCGAGGCACACTCGCATCTCGATGCGCCCGACGAGAACGACGCATCTGCAATCGGCACCGGTACCGCGTCAGTGCTTGATGATCTCGAGCTCGAGGACATGCCGTCGCTCGATCTTCCGTCACTCGAGCTCGACGATGACACGGATTCCGTGGGCGAGCTCCCGATGCTCGACACGTCGATGGATGACGCGTCGGACGAGGGATCGCTCGGTGGGTCGCTCACGTTCATCTCGGTCGATTCTCCGGCGGCATCGCCGCGAGCGGACGCGATGCCCGAGCCGGTCGTCCTGCCGGAGCCCAGCCCCGAGCCGATCATGGAACCCGAGCCGGAGCCGGAGCCCGTCGCGGAGCTTCCGCCCGAGCCCGAGTACGAGCCCGAGTACGACGTGTCGCCGCCGACTCCGCCGCCTGCGGCACCTCCGCGCGTCTCCGCGCCATTCGTGCACGCGCCCGACATCGGCGACTTCGAAAGCGTCGACGATCTCGACCTGGAGCTGGAGCGTTCGCCGACGCTCGAGATGGACGCGATCGTCCCCGATGGCGGACCGCCGCTGCCGCTGCTGGAGATGGACGAGATTCACACGCCGTTCGATCGCGAGAACGCGCTCTCCGGTCTTCCGATGCTCGATCCGGATCAGCTCTCGCCGATGCCGGCCGACGACGAGGAGGATGACGCCGTAGAGTTGGTGTGGCAGACCGAGCCCGCGGACGAGCCGCAGCCGATCGTTCCGCTGCCGCCTCGCGTGTCGTCGCCGACTCCGATCCCGCCGCCGCTCAGCCGCGTGGATCAGCTGCGCATCGACATCGGGCATCTGCCGCAGAACTGGGATCTTCACCGGCAGTTGGCCGAAGCGCTGCTGGAGCGTGGCGATCGCGCGGGTGGGATCACGGAGCTCGAAGCGACGATGTTCGGCTACGAGCGGGAGGGGAATCTTCCGGACGCGAGCCGCACGGCCGACGAGCTGATTCGCGTGGAGCCGAACTCGGTGCGCTATCACCAGAAGCGCGTCGAGTACGCCGTTCGCGCGAACGACAAGCCGCAGCTCGTCGATGCGTATCTCGCGCTCGCGGAGAGCCTCTTCCGGAGCGGCCAGCTCGACAAGTCGCGCGCGGTATACGGACGAGTGCTCGAGCTCTCGCCCGCCGACGCGCGCGCGGCGTCTGCGCTGCGCGAGCTGGGCGCTGATGTGGAGATTGCGCCGCCGGAGCCCATCGCGCCCGCACCGGTCGCGGCGCCTGAGCCGAAGCCCGAGCCCGCGATCGCGAAGCGCGTTACTCTGGCGTCGTCCGTGTCGACCCCGGTGCCCGCGCCGATCGTCATCGAGCCGGAGCCCGAGCCCGAGCCCGAGCCGATTCCGCTCGCGCTCGAAGTGGAGCGCACCTCGTCGACGCTCGCGATCGATGAGGAGCTCTTCGCCGCGCTCGAGACGGCGCTTCCGGAGCCGCCGCGGCCCGCGAACCGCACGCCGGTGGCACCGCCCGCCCGACCACCGATCGCCGCATCGAGCGACGACAACTTCGTGAACCTCTCCGAATGGCTCCGCGACGAGGAGCCGCCGAAGAACACGCGCATGGTCGCCGCTGGCGAAGAGGAGCCGCAGGAGCAGCAGGACTTCGCCGACATGCTGACGAAGTTCAAGCAGGGCGTCACCTCCAACGTCGACGACACCGATCACGAGAGCCACTATGACCTCGGCGTCGCCTACAAGGAGATGGGGCTGCTCGACGAGGCGATCAGCGAGTTCCAGAAGGCGCTGCGAGGGACCGAGCAGCGCGTGCGCACGTATGAAGCGCTGGGACAGTGCTTCGTCGAGAAGCGGCAGTATCAGATCGCGATGACGATTCTGCTGCGCGCACTCAACGATGCGGACGCCAGCGATGACACGCTCGTCGGCGTTCTCTATCTGCTGGGTTATGCTTCGGAATCGCTGCAGAAGTGGGAGGATGCGGTGGGCTACTACGAGCGGGTCTTCACGGTGGACATTCAGTTCAGGGACGTCGGTGAGCGGTTGTCGGCCGTCGAACGGAAGGCGAAATGAGCGCGTCCGTACGCGCCCGCCAGACATTGACGCCGACGCTCGTCGACATTCAGGTTCCCGTGCGCGCGCGGCTGGACCGCGTGTCGGAAGAGCTGCGACGCATTATCCTCGCGCAGCTCCCGCTCATCGATGAGGTCAACAGCCATCTGCTCCTCATGAAGGGGAAGATGTTTCGCCCGACGCTCGTGCTGCTCGCGAGCGCGGTGGAAGGGAAGGAGGAGGCGCGTGCGATAACGCTCGCCTCGATCCTCGAGCTCGTTCACCTCGCGACGCTCGTGCACGACGACTCCGTCGATCACTCCGCCCTTCGCCGCGGCATGCCGACCGTGAATTCGCTCTTCAGTCACCAGGTGTCGGTGATCATGGGCGACTTCCTCTATTCGCGCGCCGTGGTCGAGCTCGTGCGCGCGAGCGACCTTGAGGTGCTCCGCGTGCTTTCGGACGCGACGAACGCGATGACCGTCGGCGAGATGCGCCAGCTCACCGCGCTCGATGCGCTCGGCTTCACCGAGGATGATTACGAGGCGCTCATTCGCTCGAAGACCGCGTCGCTGCTCTCCGCGGCCTGCGAGATCGGTGCGCTGGCGGGGGCGAGATCGCGGCGCGTGGCGCTCGCGCGCTACGGCGAGCGGCTGGGGATGGCCTTCCAGGTTGCGGACGATCTGCTCGACTACACTTCGGATGAGCGCGTCACCGGCAAGCCGTGCGGACTCGATCTGCGCGAGCACAAGGTGACGCTCCCGCTCATCGCCGCGCTGCGCACGATGTCGCCGGCGGAGCGGGGACTGGTCGACGTGCTGTTCGACACGCAGGAGCCAACCGATGAGCAGATCGCGGGCGTGGTGGAGATCGTGAGTGATCGCGGCGGCCTGGACTATGCGCGCCGCCGCGGCGACGAGTACGCTCGTGAGGCGGAGCACGCACTGGCCGAGCTTCCCGATACTCCGGCGCGCGGCGCGCTTTACGACGCGATTGCCTACGCCCTCGACCGAAGCCAGTAATGCCGCCACGTGGATCTTCCAAGCACCGGCCAGGGTTTCACGTCATCGTGCTGGCGATCGGCTTCGTCGTCGGCGGGCTCATGACGTCGGTGGCGCGCCATTTTCTTCCGGCGGGCGCCGTCAAGGAATTTCTCACGTCCGGCGTGACGCCTCAGTTTAGTGCGCTGTCGATCGACTTGATCATCATAAAATTCGCCGTCGGGCCTGTGGCGCTGGACGTCTCGCTCCTCAGCTTTGTCGGAGTGCTCGTGGCCTATCTCATCGCGCGTTCGCTTTTCTAGGGGGTACGTATGTTCGGTCAACTGGGCTTCGGCGAAATCCTCATGATCATGGTCGTCATCCTCCTCCTCTTCGGTGCGAAGCGGATTCCGGAGGTGGCGGCATCGTTCGGGAAGGGAATCAAGGAATTCAAGAAGAACATCAACGACGTGACGCACGAAGTGTCCACGCCGGCACGCCAGGATGCGCTTCGCAGCGATCCGCCGCGCACCGTCGACAGCACGGCGATGGCAGAAGAAAACCGCCCAGAACCGCGCCGCCTGATTTAGTGATCATTGGTTTCCCTGAGAATTCGCGCAGGAACAAGGCGTCAACTGCTGATACGACGACAAAAAACGGATGACTGCACGGACAACAAATGGACAACTGAACTTGCTGTGGAGTTGACCCGGTTTCGTGGACACCTCACTGTACCTGATACGGAGGTGTTCGATGAAACGAGCAACTGGGAGTGATGCGGGGCGACGTACCCATCGGAAATTCAGTGCGGAGTTCAAGCGAGAGG
>JBDTJH010000188.1:0-30647 GCA_039935955.1 Gemmatimonadaceae bacterium | reverse complement strand
CGATCATCATCGTGACGATGCCTTGATCCAATCCGTAGTGCCCTTCGGACACCCAGTATTGGCCATCGGCACCGACACACCCTGGATTGAAACTGCTCGCATACTGGCGATCCGGACGCATCTCGGGGTAACGCGAGTGCATCGTACGCACCGCCTTCAGGACGATGTCTGGTGCGAATGGTAGCGACGCCAATGAGGCCCACCCGGCAATCGTTCCGTCGTCGGGGCCGTAGGGCACGCCGCGCGCCGCGTAGCCCAACAACCGGATACGGCGCCCCGCAAAGTTCGACGCGTCACCGAGCGGACCATCGCAGGCTGAGAGTCCCCAGCAATCTTCGCCATAGCCAGCGAACCCGCCCGGGTTAAGCCGTGCGTATTCACGCTGGACCAGAACCGCGCTCCGACTGTTCTCGAAGTAGTCGCTGCCCTTGTCGCGCATGAACGGATCCTGGATCCCGCGCAAGTCAATCCACGCGTGGGAAAATTGGTGGATGAAGAGCGACGCGGCGTACAGTATATCGAAGCCGTAGAGATTCTCCCACTGATACGTCACAGTCCACGAGTGGTACGCATCGCCCATGAGCGGGTGCGTTGGTGAACCCAGCGCGAGCACGTACAAGACGACACCCTCGGTATACCCTGCCCATCCGTAGGGTGAGAAGCCGCTTTCCGGTTTCCATCCCTGCATGATCGTCACGCCCCCGTTCTGCGACCAGCGCCAGTCCACATTCAGGTACAACTCGTCGGCGATCTGACGCAATTCGGTCTCCGGCGCGCTCGCCGCGTCGAAATATTCGCGCGCCGTCAACGCGCCCGCCATCAGCAAGGCCGTGTCGATCATCGAGAGCTCCGAGCGCCACACACGGATCCCGGAGTGCATGTCGAGGAAGTGATAGAAGAATCCCTTGTACCCGGTCGCCTCGGGGCCGCCGCTCTGGTCAGCATCGCGGAAGAAGCGCAGCGCGGCGAGGCTGAGTGCGACCGCCTCGTCGCGCGCCATCCAGCCGCGTTCGACGGCCACAGGATACACGGAGAGTGCGAATCCGACGACGGCGATGCTGCACGGGGAGCCGGCGCGCGACGTGTCCGCAACCAAGCCGTTGGCAGGATTTACCGTTTGTCGGAAATAACCGAATGCCGCGCGCTGGAGGCCGTCCAGCAGCGCTTCGTCGTCGTTGCTCAGAATGATCTCAGCCAGCCTTGTGAGCGATGGATTAGCAGGGTGTCGCAAGCGCTGCATTGGTCAGGCATGATCTGCGCATCGATAGCAGCATAACGTCATGATCCGGAATTCTAGCTACTCACCTGAGAAGCCGTCGCTCATGTGCCTTCACTGGCCGGAGGCAGGCGTCAACACCATGCGCCCGTTCGCATCCCGCGACACCACCCCCGCGAAGTCGCCGAGAAATTCCCTGCGCCACCACGCGCCTGTTCTTCGCTTCGTTGCCTCGTCGGTGAACCAATACTGCCACCGAACCGAGCGGACCATCGCCGGCGGATGACCAGCAAACGGATCTCGCCGGAACAGCGACATCACCTCGACGCTTCCATCCAGGAGGCGCGCCTGCGTCGAGACCACCCACGGCGACTGCTGCCACGGCCCCAGCGATGCGAACCAGAGATTCCATTCGAAGCGCGGCTGGTACGGAGCGTAGATACCGGGTCGCTCCATGACGTTTTGCGGTTTATAGCGAAAGGGATACGCAGTCCACGTCCGTCCACCGTCGTTGCTCCCCTGGAACTCGATCTCGTAACGCGCGACCGTCATCGTCGCGAACAACCCGTACGCATTCGCGATGCGGAGTGGTGCGAGCGCCCGCTCCGGTAGCGCGAGGATGCTCCCCGACCCCGGCGCCAAAAATGCCCAGAGCGTCGCATAGAAAATCCAGCCGAGTGCGAGTGACTCGATGATGACGCGCGGTCCGCCATGTGCGCGCGGCGATGTGCCGGGCTCGGCGAGCGCGGTGCTTGGTTGTGTGGCGGGCACACGCTTCGTGATTCGTGAGATCACCCACCGCACCGCGCGATCATCGAGCAGGAGCACTCCGAGCATCAGCACGAGATAGTTCAGGAACGCATAATTGGCCGTGGCGATGATGCCGATCTGCAGCGCCGTCACGATCGCGAAGCACGCGAGGCGGAAGCGGCGCGGAAGAAAGAGCGCCCACACGATCACGAGCTCCACGAGCAATGTCAGCGCAACCGTGCCTGCGTGATACCAGTGCGGGAGATGCTGCACGTACCAGCCCGGCCACGCGGGGAGCGGTCCGTTCTGATAGTAGTCGTCCATAGCCGTGAAGTTGCGCCAGTGCACATCGCCACTCATCAGCTTCACGAGCCCGGACTCGAAATAGATGCGAAACCATTCCCAGCGGAGCATGAACAGGCTGAGGCGCGCCGGTGGCTCGAGCGCGCCCAGGCCGGGGCGCATTCCGCGAGGCGCGAACCAGATCGAGATGAAGCCGGCTTCGAGCAGCATCCCGTCCGACTGGTACGACGAGAAATCCTGCAGCGTCGCGATGAACGAAAGAAAGACGAGTGTGCAGATGGCGATCATTGCGCGCGGCCAGACGTTCAGCACAAGCAGCAGCGAACACACAATGCCAACGGCGACCGCCGCCGTCAGCGCGCGGTCACCGGACCCGAGCCAGAAGACGCTCGGCGCATACCAGACGTGCGCGCCGCCGTGCAGCGCCTCACGCACTTCTTGCAGATAGGGACCTGCCGGGAGGATGCCACGCTCCCCGATCAGCCCGTGTACCTGACGGGCAAGCGAGTAAAATGCAGAAAGGAAGATGAGCCCCAACGCGCGCAGGAAGATCCATCGCGTGAGCAGCGCATCCGAGGCACGCGCGGATATCGCCCTCAATAGTTGGTACGAGCCGAGCTCGTATCGGTCAGCCGCCACGCGATCCCTCCGCTACGTCCGGTTCGCTACATGATACGAAGCTATCTTGACTATGACATTGAGGCACAACTTTCCCGACGCAAGCGCTGCGCCCCCGGGCTCAGGCGCAGAGAGCTCGGGCCACGTCACTGACTATGCACATGACCGATCGACGGAGAGCCGCCTCGTGAATCGTCGCACCTTCGTCGTACGCACCGCTGTCTCGCTTGCCGCGTCGGCGATCGGATGCTTCGGATACGCGACCGAGATCGAGCCGCACTGGCTCGAGATCGTGCAGCGCGAGTTGTCGGTCGAGCATCTGCCGAAAGTCCTCGACGGCGCACGTCTCCTGCAGCTCAGCGATCTGCACGTCGGGCCGCAGGTGGCCGACGAGTATCTGGTACACTCGTTCGACCGCGCTCGTGCGCTCGCTCCCGACATCGTGGTCATCACCGGCGACTTTCTCACGCACCGGCGGGCGCGCGGCGAGTCGCAGTACGCGCAGTTGCGCGGCGTGCTCGCACACCTTCCGCACGGCCGCCTCGCAACGCTCGGCATCCTCGGCAACCACGACTACGGACACGGCTGGGGCGATCCCGCCATCGCGAGCAAGGTCGTCGCCGAGGCGGAGCGCGCGGGCGTGCACGTCCTGCGGAACGAGTCGCAGGCGGTGGCAGGGCTCGACGTCGTGGGAGTGGACGACCTCTGGTCGCATCGCGGCGATCCGCCCGCGGCGCTGGCGGCGCGCGAGAGCGCCGCGGGAATCGTACTGGTTCACAACCCCGATGCTGCGGACCAACAGCAGTGGCCGGGCTTCCGCGGGTGGATGTTGGCGGGACACACGCATGGCGGACAGTGCAAACCGCCGTTCCTGCCTCCCCCACTGCTTCCGGTGCAGAACCGACGCTACATCGCGGGCGTGGTTCCGGTCACCGTCGATGCGGGGCGAACGCTGTACATCAGCCGCGGCGTTGGGCACCTCATCCGCGCGCGCTTCCGGTGCGACCGGAGATTACGCTGTTCACGCTGCGCGCCGCGACACGTGCAGCGTAGCGTGCGACCGCAGGCGCCAGGCTCCTGACGCTCTGCTTGCGTCTCGCACCCCGTATCTTGCAGCACTGCTCACAGCTCCGACCAACGAACTCCCGCCCGCACAGGTAGATACGTGACTTCAGGAAATCCGAGCTCCGCATCGAAAGATGCTGACGCGGCTGCACTGCACGGCCTCACGCTCCAGGCGTCGCTCACCGTCAAGGACATTCAGAAGAGTCTGTCCTGGTACGTCGACGTCCTCGGCTTCACCGTCTCGCAACACCACGAGCGGGAGGGAATTCTGCGTGCCATCTCATTACGCGCTGGCGACGTGCAGCTACTGATTGCCCTCGACGATGGCGCGCGCGGCGTCGATCGCGTGAAAGGCGAGGGATTCTCGCTGCAGATCACGACCGACGATGACATCGATGACGTGGCCGCGCGCATCAAGCGGGCAGGCGGTGTGCTCATCACCGAGCCCGCCACGATGCCGTGGGGCGCGCGCGCATTCCGCGTGCACGATCCCGATGGCTTCAAGTTGACGATCTCCACCCCGCGGTAGCGCGCGATGCCGGCGCCGCATCGCCCAGTTCCGCGGAGCGAGTCTGCATCTCCCGCGATCACGAGCGCCAGGGTGGTCTCGGTAAATGTTGGCGCCGTTCGAGAGATCGAGTGGCGAGGCGACCTCATTACCACGGGAATCTGGAAGCATCCGGTAACCGGCCGCGTTCCACTTCGCGGCGACAACTTCGCAGGAGACGATCAGGCTGACCGCAGCGTACACGGCGGCGTGGACAAGGCCGTCTACGCGTACGCGGCCGAAGACTACGACTTCTGGCGCGAACGCGAGGGGATCGACACACCCATCGGATTGTTCGGCGAGAACCTCACGCTCTCAGGCATCGATCTGTCGTCGGCACTCGTCGGCGAGCGTTGGAGCGTCGGCACCACGCTGCTCGAAGTCGCGCAGCCGCGCCTTCCCTGTTTCAAACTCGGTATCCGCATGAGCGATCCGACGTTCCCCAAACGCTTTCTCGCAGCGCGGCGCATGGGCGCGTATTTTCGCATCATCGAGGAGGGCGATGTCGGTGCCGGCGATCTCGTGCAGGTGACGGAGCGGCCGTCACACGGCATTACTCTCGGGCACATGGTGGCATCACTGCGCGATGAACGACAGGCCGCTGCGCTCCGGGCCGTGGGACGCCTGCCGGAGTTCTGGCAGCAGATTGCGAACGGACGGTGACGACACCCGAGTCGCGTCTGCGCCGTGTGATCGCCGGCGTCCGCCCGAAGCTCGAGGCAATCACCGAGCATGACGCGTCTCTGCCGCGCGCCCCGGGCAAGTGGTCGCGCAAGGAGATCGTCGGACACCTGATCGATTCGGCGTCGAACAACCATCAGCGGTTCGTGCGCGCGCAATTCACCAACGACCTCGTCTTCCCCGGGTATGAGCAGGATGCCTGGGTGTCGGTGCAACGATACGGCATCGCTCCGTGGAGCGCGCTGATCACGCTCTTCGCGGAATTCAACCTGCACCTCGCGCGCGTCATCGAGAGTATCCCTCCGGACGTGCGGACGCACGCACGGACGCGACACAATCTGTACGAGATCGCGTTCACGCAGCTTCCCGCGGGCGAGCCGACCACACTCGAGTATTTCATGGGCGACTACGTCGTACATCTCGAACATCATCTCGCGCAGATATTCGCGGGGTGAGTCGCTCGACGGTGCCGCCATTTTCACAACCGGCCTCCGCGCCTCAATCCAGCGTATAGCTCAGCTCATAAAAGTGCTTCTTCTCCACGATCGTGATCGTCAGGCTCCCCGAAATTCCCGTGAGCTCGCCCGTGCCCGAATCCGGCACGATCTCGACCGCCAGCTGCTGCTCACCGCGCGCCATCGTCCCGCGATGTTGGAGAATCAAGCTTCCGCTCTTCCCCGCAATCGTCCCCGTGACCAGCTCGATGGCGACGTACGCCCCGGAGCCCTTCACGTCGCTCATCCCCGTCAGCATCTCACCCTTGCTCGTCCCTACGAGATCGCCCTGGAACGTTTTGTCGATCGACATGCGGCCCAGATGCGGATCGCGCCCTTTCTCATCAGCGCCGAGGGGAACGAGCTTCACGTCGAACGTGCCCGTCGCGTGTTGTGTCACGAGAGTATCCTTTCGGGGAGTGTCAGTCGCGCCAGGCGTCAGCGCCATGGTTGCCGCGAGCGCGTGCGCGAATAGTCGGGAGAGAATCATGATACAGCCGAAGCTAACCCGTGATTCGGCACGATGATTGGAAAAACGCGACAGCCGGATGCGCCACTCGTCGAAGAGACTTTCGACGAGTCCGTCGGCAGCCCCGCGCGCCGCACCGACGACTTGCCGCTGCCCGACGCGCCGAGCACGGCGATGAGCTTCTCGCCGCCGCGCGTGCGTCGCTTGCGGAGCGTCTCGATGAGCCGGATAAGAACGTCGTCGCGTCCGAAGAAGACGGCCGCGTCCTGCTTCTCGAACGAGCTGAGACCAGGGAAGGGCGATGCGCCCTTCGCGAGATCGAAGCCATCGGGCGACTGCAGCGCGATCTCCGTGATCGAGCGGCTCAGCCGTTCGAGGCCGCCCTCGCGATCCGCAAGAAGGTCGGTGACCTGCAGGTCGTTGCCGACCAGGCGTTCGCCCGACGGCGCATCGATCACAGGGAAGATCGCCTTGCCGAGCGCGCGCGCCTGCGCGAATTCGGCGAAGCACCACTTCGAGTCGAGCCAATTCTTCGTGAGCACCACGATCACCGCCTGACAGCGGTCGATCTCGAAGTAGAGCTTGCGCTCCCATTCGGCACCGGGCTGGATGCCGCTGTCCTTGTCGATATCGAGGAAGGTGTGCGCGAAGCCCTGCTCGCCGAGCCACGCGAACATCCGTTGTGCCGCTTCATTATCGCGGCTGGAGTGACTGATGAAGATGCGCGCCATGGTCTACCGGATTTGGGCCGTCACGCGGATGCGCGACCGAAGAGATGGGCGCGCTTCACGTCTCGCGCTGCGCACGCCATGCCGATCGCCTGTAGCCGCTCGACGGCGTGGAGATCGTCGATCTGCAGCTCTGTCGGCGTGAGCGGGTTGCCGACGTCCGTCGAGTCCAGCATGCAGTTGTAGCGAAGGTAGCTGAACTTCTGCTCGGCGGCGGGAAGTAGCGAGGGCGACTCGAGCGCTCCGATCTCCGAATCGAGCGTCGCGCCGTGGAGGCAGTTGCCCAGCACGCGGCACATCATGTCCTGGTGAATGGATGCATCATCGAGGAGCGCGGGAATCACGAAGCGAAGCGCGTCCCATACGTACGTCTGGTTCGCCATGCGCTTCCGGAGGTGCGCCCGACTGCCACCGGTACCAACCGAGGTGAGATGCAGCGCATCGCGACCTGTTGGCCACTCCATGCGATACGGGGGCAGCGTGGCCATGAGAACGGCGAGCAGTGCGGGGTTGTTATATGGCGTCACGGCCCCGTCGACGAAGAGAAAGTGCTCGCTGCCGAGAGTGATCGCTTCGGGAGGGAAGAACGTCGGCGCCGCGGTACTCGCGCGCAGCAGTTGCCAGATCGGGATTTGCAGGTTGCTGTTGGCGAGCGACGGATCGTTGTAGAGCGCGTGTGGATTGTTCGAGATCGGCCACGGCGCTCCCGTCGTCGCATTTCGCATCACGACGAGCAGCGTTTTCCGCAGCTTCGCCGAGCCCAGAAGCGCCGGCGTTCCGTCGTCCTCAATGAATCGCTCGCGGAAGAATTCCGCGATCGCCTCGGCGCGGTACTTCGACTTGAGTCGCCGCCACGGGAGATATGGACGCTGATGCGCGAACATCTGCTTGCCGCGCGATGTATAGAGCGCCTCGATGTCGGCGACCGGCGTGCCCCACGCGAGAGAGGCGGCGATGATCGCGCCCGTGCTGGTCCCCGCAAAGAGATCGTAAACGTCGGACAACACGAGATGGGGTTGCCCGTACTCCTCCCGGAAGAGCTGCTCGATGCGCGCGGCTATCTGCAGCGAGAAGATCCCGCGAATGCCGCCGCCGTCGAAGGAGAGAATACGTTTTGGCTGGCTTGGCATCGCGGGGAGGTGCGGAGGGTTCGAGCGCCGGGGTCGCTGAAGGATCGCGATTTGACGCCCGAACGCAACGGTTTCAGCGGAGCGCGCGTATGGTCATCTCGCCCGCGAACGATCGTGGCGAGGGTCCGGCGCGGCACACCCGTCGCCGGCCTTCCATGGTCACATCCCGAGGAAGGTCGACATGCGCTCGAGAGGAATTCGCCGGCATCACGAGGAGCGCGTGAAATCACGCGTCAAGTCCTACTATGGTGGACACGGCGCCGGCGATCCGCGCAGCGTCGGCCGAATCGCACACACACGTCGCCTCTGCTCCTGCCGGCTCTGCGGCAATCCACGGAAATACTTCAGGCAGGCGACGATTCAGGAGATGCGCGCGGACGTATCCGACGATCCGTCGCCTTAGCGCGCTTCCAGCCGCATCCGCAGCCCATCCCTCGGCCGAAGCGTGACCAGTGGCATGGGGATCGGTGCCTCGGTTTCGTCGTAGCGAATCCTCCACCGCTGCGCGATCGTCGCGATCAAGAGCGTTCCCTCCATCCACGCGAACTGTTCGCCTACGCAGATGCGCGTGCCCGCGCCGAACGGGAAGTACGCGAACTTCGGGCGGTCAGGCGCGGCCTCAGCCCAGCGCTCTGGTCTGAAACGGTCCGGCTCGGGCCACCAGCGCGGATCGCGATGCACGAAGTACTGACACGCCAGCACCGCCGTGCCCTTACGAATCGTGTAGCCGCCAATTTCGACGTCCTCCGTCGCGCGCCGTCCGATCGCCCATGCCGGGGGAAAGATGCGCATCGACTCCGCCATCACCTGCCGTGCGTACGTCAGCTTCGGAAGATCCGCAGGCGTCGGCGTGCGCCCGGCGAGTACCCGATCGAGCTCCTCGTGCAGCTTCGCCTCCGCATCGGGATTCTGTGAGAGGAGATACCACGTCCACGTCATCGCGTTCGCCGTCGTCTCGTGCGCCGCGAGCATCAGCGTCACCAACTCGTCGCGCAGCTGCTTGTCCGTCATTCCCGTGTGATCGCCCTCATCATCGCGCGTAGCGATGAGCATCGAGAGCAAGTCGCCCCGATCCGTCACATCGGCCCGCCGTTCCTCGATGAGACGGTGAATCAGCACGTCCAACCGCCGCCGCGACCTGTGCAGACGTCGTATCCACGGCATCGGCACATATTCGAGCAGAGCGCCCATCGGTAGAATCGCGTGATTGAACATCCGCAGCGACAGCTCCAGCGTCTCCGCAACGTCATTGACATCGCCTTCCACGTCGGCATCGAACAGCGTCCTGGCCGCGATGGCCAGCGTCACGCGCATCATGTGCGCGTGAATGTCCAGGCTCTCGTTCGCGATCCACCCCCGCTGCATACGGTCCGCGAGATCGATCATCGCCGCGCCATAGCTCGCCAGTCGATCCTTGTGAAACGACGGCTGGATGAGGCGACGCTGCCGCAGATGATGCGCACCCTCGCTCGTCAGCAGTCCGTCGCCGAGGAGCACCTTCGTCATGTCGAGCGCGCGCCCTTTCACGAACGAGCGCTGCTGTGCGACGAGCATCTGCTGAATGTCGTCCGGATGATTGAGCAGCACGACGCGCCGTGGTCCGATCTGGATCTGACTCACGTCGGCATGCCGCGCCATTCCCCGGAACAGCGACAGCTTGTTCGTGGCGAGGTCGAACACCGACTGCAGCGGATAGCGCGGCCGTGGTCCTGACGGCTGCCTGTTCGCGCGCGTCGGCGCGAGGGGAGCGAGACTGTTCGTGTTGTGCATACTCGTGTTCAGTGAAGCGCCGGATGGTCGGCACGTCGATCTTGGCGCTACTTCGGAAAGATCACCGGCAGCACCGCCTCGCTCGTGAACATGCATCGATCGTTGTGCCCGCACTCCGGAACGATGATCGCGTTGTGCTTGGCGCCGAGCGTGCCGTTCACGTACTTGAAGAATGCCTCGCCGCGCGCGCGGCGCGTTGGGCCCTGCGCCATGCCGCTGGGCGACGAGTCGAAGCCGCCGAGCGGGAGCACGTCGACCTGTCCGAGGATGTAGGTCGTCGGACGCGAAACGAGCTGTTGCTTGAGCTGATCGTCGCTCATCTGTGCGGTGTAGCCCGACCGGTTCTCGAGCCCCGCGGGCCAGTGGTCGAAATCCGGGAGCTTGGATGCGTCGAACGGTCCGTAGCTGAAATTCGTGTGGACGTTCTCGCCGTCGTCGCCCAGCGCTTCCTTGTCCGCGCTCGCGGGATCGGCGTCGCCGGTCGGCAACGGTCGCACCGCGGCCGGCCATGCGTAGCTCGAAGGATTCGCGACGACGTAGCTGATCGAAACCCCGCCGAGCTTTCCGTCGACCTTGTTGCTCATCTCGTAGCGCGTGGTAAACTGCCCGCCCGCTGAATGGCCGGTGACGACGATGTGCGTGAGATTCGGAAAGACCCTCTTGTCGGCGAGTCTTGTGAGGATCGCGTCGGCGAAGTCGAACGACGAGAGCGTCGGGTTCGACGTGGACATTCCGCCGGAGCGCCAGCTGTCTCCGTGACTCGGCCAAACGACCTCGTTCTTCTGCAGACTGTCCTTCCCGGCAGCAAACCTCGGCGCGATGATGATCGTGTTGCCGAGCGCGCCGGCGAGAAAGCCGGCGGCGGTGGCCGTCGCGAAATAGTGATCGGCGTTCCGATCTGCGCCGTGCACCATGATGAGCGCGCGCGTGATGGCGCTGTTCTTCACATCGAGCGGATACGTCGAGTAGATCATCGAACGGGCGGCGCCGCCCATCGCTACCCATCGCTCGCAATCGGTCGTTGCCGTGGCGCACGGTGCCGTCGAGGCGGAGAGGCGCGAGCGACCGAGAGAAGGGATCGCGGCGGTAACCGCGAAAACGGCGAGAAGAATCGGTGTGCGCATCAACGTTGGAGGGTCGGGAGACTTGGTTGCGCGTCGCGACGCGTGGTGAGGAAGCATAGCGCGCGTACATGGCCCGAGTCAGTGCGCCCGCGATTGCGCGAGGAGGTCGCGCGCGCGCATTGTATGAGATGCGCACCGAGCTCAGTCGCGAAAAAGATCCCCTATGACCGGGGTCGAGGATACACGCCGCCGCGCATCGATTCGCGGGCGCGAGTCCGTGGCGCGATGGGATGCGGCAAGCGTGCCGGCGGCGTCTCCGCGACAGATGACGCCGATTTGATGCACAGCGCTACGGAGCGGTGATCGAATGTTCGACTTTCTGGCCGCGTTACTCGCCGGCGGCGCGCTGGTCGCGATCGGCTACTTCGTGATCATGCCCGCGCTGCGCAGTCTCGTCGCGGCGCAAGCGCGCCGTGAAGACGCCGCGGAGATCGATTCCGAGTGGTTCACCATTCTGCACGATCGTGTGCCCGCCTCGCGCGGTCTGTCGGAGCCCGAGCGCGTGCGACTGCTCAAGCTGGCGCGCGCGCTCGTTGCGACGCGACGGTGGGAGGGCGCGGGCGGGCTCGTGTTGAGTATCGAGATGAAGGTCGTCATCGCATCCCAGGCGTCCATACTCACGCTCACGACGCGAAGCGAGCCATATCCCGGGCTGCGCGAGATCCTCGTCTACCCGGCCGGATTCATTGCGAAGCGAGCACGCGATCCGCGCAAATGGCTGGAGACGAGCGATCCCGAGGAGCCGACGCCGGAGCTCGGCGAGGCGTGGGGCAATGGCGTCATCGTGCTCGGCTGGGAAGGGTCGCTGGAGGGCGCGAACGATCCGACGGACGGGAGCAACCTCGTCATCCACGAGTTCGCGCATCAATTCGCGCACGATCATCACCTGATCCCGCCATCGATTGGGGAGGCCTCGATCACGATGCGCACCGCCGGCTTCGGAGTGACGACGGAGATCTTGCCCGTCGTGCCGGACGTCGATCGATGGCGGCGGGTGCTCGCCGCGAGTTACGCGCGGCGATGCGAGAGGGCCGATGGACGTTCGGTGTTGAGCGACTATGCGACCACTAATCTGGCTGAATTCTTCGCGGTGGCGACGGAGTCGTTCTTCGAGCGTCCCGCAGCGCTGGAGCAGGAGGACGGGGCGTTGTACGAGCAGCTCGTGATGCTGTATGGACGAGATCCGAAGGTGGGAGCGTCGACGTGAGTGTGGCGCCGGAACCCCTCCGACGTGCTGCGCTTCACGCTCGACTCGCGGGGTGGTCGACTTCATCGACGTGGGGATACGATCGTCGCGCGTTTACATCTTCAACGTCGCGGACATGTGCGTGTCGATCGGAGCCGTTGGGGTGCATGACCGTCAGCTCGCGCAGATCGGTATGCAGGACGCATGACGCGCCCCTCGTGATGCGCTACGCCGACCCCGTCGCCTTCGTCGTCAGCGTGCCGGCCACCTTCCCCGATGCATAGCCGAAGAGCGCTCCGAGCACCAGCGAGATGACGACGATCACGACTCCGTTCGCCATCGTCGTAGACATCAGCTTCTCCTTCGTCATCGAGTCCGGAGTCTGCAGAAGATACGCGAACAGTGCCGCGTAGCCATACACGCTCGCAGGTATCGAGGCGAGCTTCGGCAAATGCGCCGCGAGACACATCACCATCACCGTGATGCCGACGACGATTCCTGCCCACACGGGAAGGGTGAGCGTCGTCGCAAGCGGGAAGGAGAGGATGACGATCGCCGCCACCCACGCGCAGATGACGCGGGGCAGCACCCAGGATGTAGCCGCCCGGAGTGGCGTGTCAATCGACGCGCACACAGATTGTTCTCGCGAGCTCGCCTACGCGTTCAGCTACCTGTCCGCCATCCCGCCCGGTCCCTTCATGTTTTCCAGCGTCGAGCGTTCCGATCATTCGCGCACCGATCAGAAGGGAGAGCGGACAGCATAGTGTGGATTCGCGTCGCGACGATCGCCGATGTGCCGGCTCTCCAACCGCTGATCGACACATCCGTCCGTGAGCTCGGCCGCGCCTACTATTCCCCCGCGCAGATCGAGGCGTCAATCACGGCAGTCTTCGGCATAGACAGCCAGCTCATCGCCGACGGCACCTACTACCTCATCGACTCGCCTTCGGGACCCGTGGCGATCGGCGGTTGGAGCTATCGCCGTACGCTCTACGGCGGCGATCAGATGAAGTCCGCTGACGACCCTCGCCTCGACCCGCGTACCGAGCCCGCCCGGATTCGCGCCTTCTTCGTCCATCCCTCGCAGGCTCGGCGCGGCCTCGCAAAGCGGTTGTATCGCGAGTGCGCGATCGCCGCGCGCGTCGCCGGCTTTCGACGCTTCGAGCTCATGGCGACGCTTCCCGGCGAGCCGTTGTACGCAGCACTGGGATTCTCGGAAGTGGAGCGCATTTCGATACCCGTCGCCGCAGGCGTCGAGCTTCCACTCATCCGTATGAGTCGCGGCATCGACGTGATCGAGGGATGATCGATCCAGCCATGAGTCCTACTCCCAACGATCACCTCGACGCCAACCATCGTCTACTTCTCTCGCGATCCCTCTCTGCATCGAACGCGCTGGTCGCGCATCGGTACCTCGATTCACTGATGTCGTCGACCCCCGGAAGTCAGCATGCATCTTCTCACGACGCTCGGCCTCCTCGCTCTCGCTGCCTGCTCGTACGCTCGCAATCCATCCAAAGCTCTTAATCCCGTGGCTGCAAGCATCGCCGCTCTCCCCTCCTGGCTCCCCGGCGTCTGGAGGCGCGCGTGGATCGAGCGACGAGCGGCTCGCACGGATGCGTTCGACGTCCACTATTTCCAGACACCGTCGACGTTCGCCGACATTCGCATCCCGCGCGACCGTCCTTCCTTCGCGCACGCGAAGTCGTTCGAAGATCTGACGGACGCCGAGCTCCTCGCGCTCGCGAAGCAGCGGGGCTTTTCAGGTAATACCACGGTGAGCGTCGCGCTCGCCACTTGGCATCACGAGATCGACTTTCAGCCACCCGACACCAGTGCCGACATCGGCCGACTCGAACGCGTCGACGACAGCCACATGTTCGAGCACGCGACCGACAGCTCCTACGTCGAATCGTGGCGCAAGGCCGATAGCGGAGAAAGTCGCTTCCTCGTCGTGCGGGTCGAGCGCGCCCGACGACTCGACCGCACATTGATCGTAGTGGGCGATCGATTCATCTACGTCAGAAATCGCACGCGCGATCTTCCTCCGGCCGAGTCGATCGATTCACTCATAGTCTCCACGCACGCATCTCGCGCGCAGATCATTGCGTATCTCGATTGCGAATTCTCCGTCGGCCGCATTCACGGCGCTTCCATCCCGTGGCAGATCGAGCGCTCGACGCTACCGTGGCGCGAATCCCGACGTCTCGACTTCGCGAACGAAATTGTCGTTGACGCAGACTCGGTCGCTCCGAGAAAACCATCTCGCAAGCGCTGGTCAACGCTGATGAACAGTTTCTCCAGGGCCGAGCTCCTCGCGATCATTCCCGCGCGATAGCAGGTCCCCGACCGGCCTAGGCGAGATCCTTGCGTTCGATTGGCAGATATCTTCAGTATTTGTCTTTGATTCGAGGCACGATGACAGCTGAGAAATCCGCGCAGCACAAAGCGGGCGCGTCGCCCTCTCGCGAGCTCCCCGTCGTTCGCACGGGGCAGGGTGAAGCCCAGCTTTCGCGAGAAGAGTTCGACAAGCGATTTCGCGAGCGCTTCTACGATCCCTCGTTCGACGCCGTAACCACCGAGATCGATCGCATCGCCGACGTCGCGTGGACGAACTACGATCAGTACCATAAGAGTCCGCGCACACGAAAGGCCGGTCCCGAGTTCGAGAATCCGGATTTCGATCTGCCAGTCGAATGGCTCGATACACGCGCGCGCATTATCGAAGCGCAGAAGGCCCACGATAGTCCATCCGCTCGGCGCCGCGTGCTCCTCGTCTGCGGAGCGTCGCGCAACGACAAGACGTGCCCGGGCGAGATGTCCAAGACCTTTCGCCTCACGCAGCTCGCTCGCGAGGTCGTCGAGTCGAACGACGATTTTGAGTGCGACGTGCTCGACCTGAGTTATCTCGCTGCCGAGTACGGTCGTCAAATTCTGCCGTGCAAATCGTGCGTCTCGACCGCAATGCCGCTGTGCAATTGGCCGTGCTCGTGCTATCCGAATCATGCGCTAGGTCAGGTCAGCGACTGGATGAACGACATCTATCCACGCTGGGTCGCCGCGCACGGTGTGATCATCCTCACCCCGGTGAATTGGTACCAGGCGCCGAGCGTCCTGAAGCTCATGATCGATCGCCTCGTGTGCGCGGATGGAGGCAATCCGGATCCGACACGAACCCACGGGAAAAAGCCCGACGAGGCAAAGGCACTAGAGCTCGCCGGGTGGGATTTTCCCAAGCATCTCTCGGGGCGCGCCTTCGGCATCGTCGTTCACGGCGACGCTGCGGGCACGGAGGTGCTGCGTCGCATGCTCACGGACTGGCTCATCGACATGGATCTCGTGCGCGCCGGAAACGCCGCGACGCTCGATCGTTACATCGGCTACTACGAGCCGTACGCCACGAGCCACGAGGCGCTCGACCGCGATACCGACATGCAGGAGGAGACCCGGAACGTCGCCCGCTCCATAGTCGCGACGCTTCGGCTCATGCGTGCCGGAAGATACGACCGTCCCGGTGACGGACTTCCATCCGTCCGGGAAAAGTGACAGGTGATCGAGATGCGGCTCTCCACGAAGGGCGCTTGCTCGGCCTCGGGTAGTCTCGCAGAGCCCCGCGAGCCTCCGCAAACACTCGGCGCTGATGTTCGCGATGTTGCTCGTGGTCGGCTTCAGCAACGCGGCGCATGCGCTGCATCGCAGGGGAATGACCCTCCTCGGCGAGCGGCACATCGATGGTCAGATGGACACCGACAAGCGATGTGATCGAAGTTGACGGTTCCGCCCTCGACACTCGGTCAAGTCTCTTGAAGCCTCCATGCGGCGTGAGTCCTATGAAGGCTTTCCGCATCTGGCCACGACCCCAATCGATGTCCGCTTTTTCCCCGGATTCGTCGCTTTCACGGTAGATGGGCCCTCGCTCTACCATCGAGATCTCCGGAGTGGCACAAAGTGGTCATGTCGCCGACCCAACAGGATGCGTATCTTCTCGGCATCGGGGAGGAGCAATGTCGCCCGCAGCGCAGGCGCCGCCGCCCCACGAGCCTTTGCTTTCCATCCTTGGCCTCAGCAGAACAAAGCGCGACGACGGACCTCGTGCTGCAGCTGTCGCATAACGACCCCGCCACCGTCGACGAGCTGCTGCCGCTCGTCTACGGTGAGCTTCGGCGTCTCGCGCAGCGCTACATGCAGCGCGAGCGTCCTGATCACACGCTCACCACGACCGCGCTCGTGCACGAGGCGTATCTCCGTCTCGTCGACCAGACGCGCGTGCAGTGGCAGGATCGTAACCACTTCGTCGGGATTGCCGCGATCGCCATGCGCCGCATCCTCGTCGAGCACGCCCGGCACCGCAACGGTCAGCGCCGCGGCGGCGGGCTGCAGCGCGTCAGCCTGAGCGACCTCTCCGTAGCGCAGGACGACAGCGCCGACACGCTCCTCGCCCTCGACGAGGCGATGGTGCGCCTCGCCGCGCTGAGTCCCCGCCTCGTGCGCGTCGTCGAATGCCGCTACTTCCTCGGACTCACCGAAGAGGAAACGGCGGCGGCGCTCGAGATCACGTCGCGCACCGTCCGGAGAGACTGGATCAAGGCGAAGGGCTGGCTCGCGACCGCCCTCGCCGACGATCCAGAATGAATTCGCACGACCTCAACACGTGGGAGCGCATCGAGCCGATCCTCGAGTACGCGCTCGATCTCCCGCCGCGCGATCGTGCCAATTACCTCGAGCGCGCCTGCGGCGACGACGTCTCGATGCGCATCCGCATCGAAGGCATCATCGCCGCCGGCGAAGATCCGAACGGGCTCCTCGAGCGCTCGATCGCCGACGTCGCCGGCCCACTGATGCTCGAGCTCGATGGTCCGGCCCCCCCCGCGATCGCCGCCGGCGAGCTGTTCGGCCCGTGGCGCGTCGTGCGCGAGCTCGGCCACGGTGGAATGGGGGACGTCTTTCTCGCCGAACGCGCAGACGGCCAGTTCGCGCAGATCGCCGCGCTCAAACTCGTGCGACGCGGCCGCGAGCACGACCCGCTGCTGATCCGCCGCTTCCTCGCGGAGCGCCGCATCCTCGCGTCGCTTGCACACCCGAACGTCGCCCGCCTGCTCGACGGCGGCGTCACGGCGGCGAGCCTTCCCTGGTTCGCGATGGAGTATGTCGCGGGAGGTCCTCTCGATCTCTACTGCGACGAGCACCAGCTCGGTGTGCCCGCGCGGCTCGCGCTCATGGAACAGGTGCTCGGCGCGGTCGCCTACGCGCACAGAAATCTCCTCGTCCATCGCGATCTCAAGCCGAGCAACATCTTCGTCACCGAAGACGGTCAGGTGAAGCTGCTCGACTTCGGCATCGCGAAGCTCCTCGGCGAAGAGAACATCTCCGATCCGGGGCTCACCATCGGCTACAACAAGGTGATGACACCCGAGTACGCCGCGCCCGAGCAGGTGCGCGGCGAGCCGGTGACCACCGCCACGGACATCTATGCGCTCGGCGCCGTGATGTACGAGCTCCTCACCGGCCAACGCGCGCATCGCTTCGACAAACGATCGGCCGCCGAGATCGAGCGTGTCGTCTGCGACACGGAGCCAGAATCGCCGAGCCGCGCGGTGCGATCGACGACCGGCGGGAAGCGCGGCGATCGCGAGACGACCGTGCGCCGCCCAAAGCTCTCCGCGGATCTCGACACGATCGTGCTCAAGGCGCTGCAAAAGGATCCGCTGCGCCGCTACGCGTCGGCCGAGGCGATGCTCGAGGATCTGCGTCGGTATCGAACCGGGCGACCGTTGCTCGCCCGCCCCGATTCGACACGCTATCGCTGGGGCAAGTTCATCGGCCGGCATCGCTACGCCGTCGCCGCCGCGGCGCTCATCGCGCTCGTGCTCGCGGGCGGCGTCGCGGCAACGGTGTGGCAGGCCCGCGCCGCGCGCCTCGAGGCGGCACGCGCAGATCGCGTGAAGGAGTTCCTCGTCGATATTCTGCACGAGGCTGATCCGAACATCACGCAGGGAAAGGAGTTTTCCGTGCGTGAGCTGCTCGATCGCGGAACGCATCGCGTCGACAGCATGCTCGGAAGCGAGCCCGCCGTGCAGGCCGAGCTCTACGAGGTGCTCGGCAATACCTACGCGCATCTCGGACGCAATGCGCAGGCGGACACGCTCCATCGCAAAGGACTCGCGGCCGTCCGCCGGCTCTACGGCCCTGGATCGCAGGAAGTCCTCGACGAGGCCATGGCCGTGGGCTGGGGGCTCAACGATCGCGGAAAATATTCGGATGCAGACACACTGCTCACGGCATCGATCGCCGAGTATCGACACGCGGGCGGGGGAAACAGCCAGGCGCTCTCCGACGCGATCGACATTCTCGCGACGTCGAAGAAGCGCTCGGACCAACCAGTCGCGGCGGAGTCGCTGTATCGGCAGTCGCTCCGGATGCAGATCGCGCTCACCGGTTCGTCCGACACGATCACCGCGTCGAGACTGAGCGACCTGGGCGTGCTCCTCGGCGCGCAGGACCGCCTCGCGGAAGCGGACTCTCTGCTCAGCGCCGCGCAGTCGCATCGGCGCGGCGTGCTCGCGCCACTCGACGTGAAGTATCTCGTCGGCGAATCGAGCCTCGCTGGGATTCGGATGAAGCGCGGCGATTTCGCGGGTGCGGAGCCGTTGATTGATCGAGCGACTACAGGACTCGAGACGATCGAGAATCCGGGCGGGCTGAATCTCGCGCGCACGATCGATCGGCTTGCCCTTTTGCAATCGCTCGAGATGCATACGGCAGCCGCGATCGCGACCGCCGAGCGCTCCTCCGCCATGTTCCTCTCGACGATGGGCGACGATCATCCGGAGACGCTGAACAGCCTGTCGCAACTCGCGATGTATCGCGCAAATGTCGGTGACGCGAACGGAGCCGAGGCGCCGGCGCGTGCGGCGTACGCGTCGCTGCTGCGCAAGATGGGCGCCCGCCACGACTACACACTGGGCGCTGGCCAGCGGCTCGCGTTCATCGAGATGGAGAATGGGGAACGCCCGGAGGCGACGATGCTCACATCGTCGCTCCTTGCATCCGTGCGCGCGAAGTATGGAAAGGTCCCGCCAGCATACGCGGGGCTGCTCGGCACGGAGGCGGCGCTGCACGCGGCGACCGGCGACAGCGCCGCGGAGAGCGAATATCGCGCGGCGCTCGCGACACTGAATGGTGGCACCCGCATCGACAGCGCGGCGCTTCCGGCGATCGTGGCACGCTTCGCGAAGCTGCTCGAGGCACGCGGAAGAAGTGCCGAGGCGCAAACGATGATTCGGCGCACGCTCGCGTGGCTCCCGCCGGGCGCCGACTCCACCGCGGCGGTGGTGCGGTCGTTGCGCAACGAGATGCGAGAAGCGCGGACGGCCGCACCCGGCACGCAGCTCGTGCGGGTCCGCTAGCTCACACTCGCACGCACCTGAGCTCGCCAAATCGGGTTCCAAATCTTTTTTCGAATTACTTTCCGCGCCGTGTCGATCCCGGAGATCCCCGTTCGACGTGTATGTAGAGACGGGATATCCGCGCCGCTTCGGCATTAGGCGGCCTCGATCTTCAAGAGGGAGGACAGTCTCCAATGAAGTTCATGATGCTCATCAAGGCTGATGAGCAAACCGAAGCCGGAGTCATGCCGACGGAGGAGCTGCTGATTGCGATGGGGAAGTACAACGAAGAGTTGATCAAGGCCGGCGTGCTGCTTGCGGCCGATGGACTGCAGCCCAGCTCCAAGGGCGCGCGCGTCCGACACGCCGGCGGAAAGGCGACGGTCATCGACGGCCCCTTCGCTGAGTCGAAGGAGCTCATCGCGGGCTATTGGATGATCCAGGTGAAGTCGAAGGCAGAGGCGATCGAGTGGGCGAAGCGCGTCCCCTTCGATCCCAACGGTCCCTCCGCCACGAGCGACGGCGTCGGCGAGATCGAGCTTCGCCAACTGTTCGAAGCCTCTGACTTCTCTCCCGATCTCTATCCGTCCGACGAAGCGCAGGAGCTGATGCAGGCCGAAGGGCAATTTCGCAAGCGCGCGAACAGCTGACCGCGACGCAATCCACTCCACGACGACGAAAATCACAATGCGATTCATGATCATCCGCAAGGCGGACGAAGAAACCGAAGCAAGCATGATGCCGACGCAGGAGCTGATCGACTCGATGATGGCCTACAACGGCGAGATGATCAAAGCCGGCGTGTTGATCGACGGTGCCGGACTGCAGGCGAGCAGCAAGGGTGCGCGCATCAGCTTCGCGAATGGCAAGCCGACGGTCACCGATGGCCCATTCGCCGAGGCGAAGGAGCTCGTCGCGGGATTCACGATCATCGATGTGAAGTCGAAGGACGAGGCGATCGCGTGGGTCAAGCGGTGGCCGCAGCTCGATGGCCACGGCAGCGTGCAGCTGGAGCTCCGGCAACTCTTCATGCCCGAGGACTTCGGCCCCGAAGCCATCGCACAGTTCGATGATCTCACCAATCGAAAGAAGTAGACGTCCAACACTCCAGGGGAGCACACACATGATCACGCACCTGCACGCCGCGACAGTCGTCGTCTCCGATCAGGACAAGGCCCTCGATTTCTACACGCGCGTCCTCGGCTGGGACAAGACAACCGATTCGCCGATGGGCCCCGGCATGCGCTGGCTCACCGTCGCGCCGAAGGGCGCGGCGACGAACATCGCGCTGTCGCTGCCGAGCTGGTACACGAAGAAGCCGTCGCTCGAGATGGGGATCATGACGGGGATCGCATTTTCCTGCGAAGACAAGAAGTCGACTTTCACGGAGCTCAAGAAGCGCGGCGTCAACTTCAGGGGCGAGCCGGAGATGATGGCGTGGGGCAAGCTAGGCGTCTGGTTCCTCGATCCGGATGCGAACGAGTTCTTTTTGGCCGAGGCCTGAACGCGCTCGACGATTCTTCCTCATCACAGACAGGGAGTTCCACACATGCACGCACGCGATTCGATGCGCGCGCCATCCGCGGCGCGACTGTGGACCGGCCGCGTGCTCACCACGCTGGCGGCTGTCTTCCTGCTCCTCGACGCGATTTTCAAGTTCCTCCATCCGCCGCAGGTGCTTGCGACGTTCACGCAGCTCGGCTGGCCCGCAGAGCTCGCGGTGACGCTGGGCGTGCTCCAGCTCATATGCCTGATCCTCTACCTCGTCCCGCGCACGGCGATTCTCGGCGCGGTCCTTCTTACCGGATACCTCGGCGGAGCGATCGCGACGAACTTGCGCGTGGGTAATCCGCTGTTCACTCACATTCTCTTTCCGATCTACCTCTCCGTGTTCATCTGGGGCGGTCTCTACTTGCGTGACACACGCGTGCGCACGCTCATTTCCTGATCACTCACATCAGGGAAACGAGCGCGCGATGAGATTTCTGTGTTTGATTCACCTCGACGAGAATGAGATGGCTGCGCTGCCGCATGCCACGATGAACGAGCTCAACGTTCGGCATCTCGCGCTCAACGACTCCCTTCGCGAGAGCGGCAATTTCGTCGAGGCGTCGGCGCTCGAGTCCTCGGCGAGCGCGGTGCGGCTGCGGGCGCCCGGCGGCAAACGCACCGTCATCGATGGACCGTTCGCCGAGGCGAAGGAGCTGGTAGCGGGCTTCTATCTCGTGGAAGCGAGGGACATGCAGGAGGCGATCGGGATCGCGTCGCGATTCCCGAGCGCATCCTATGGCACGGTCGAGATCTGGCCGACGCGGGAGCTCGCGGTGGACGCATAGCGTAGATCGCCGCGATCGGGGTTGCACGCGCGTTGCGCGCCCGACTGATTCCAGCGCATGACTGTCACGGACACACAGCGTACCATCGACGCGGTTTGGCGAATCGAGTCGGCGAAGCTCATCGCGGGACTCGCGCGCATTGTCGGTGATATCGGGCAGGCGGAGGATCTCGCGCAGGACGCACTGCTGATCGCGCTCGAGAAGTGGCCCGCGAGCGGCGTTCCGGACAACCCGGGCGCATGGCTCATGGCCACAGCGAAGCATCGTGCCATCGATCTGCTCCGTCGCCAACAGCTGGTCGAGCGCAAGCACGAGCAACTCGGCCACGAGCTCGACGCGCAGGTGGAGTCGGCGACCACGGATCTCGATACCGCGCTCGACGACGATATCGGAGACGATCTCCTGCGCCTCGTCTTCACCGCCTGCCACCCCGTGCTCTCGACCGAGGCGCAGGTGGCGCTGACGCTGCGCCTCCTCGGCGGCCTCACCACCGATGAGATCGCGCGCGCGTTTCTCGTTCCGGAACCGACGATCGCGCAGCGCATCGTCCGCGCGAAGCGCACGCTCGCAGATGCGAAGGTTCCGTTCGAGGTGCCGCATGGCGGAGAGCTCGCGACGCGGCTCTCCTCGGTGCTCGGCGTCATCTATCTCATCTTCAACGAGGGCTACTCGGCTACCACCGGCGACGACTGGATGCGTCCCGCGCTGTGCGAAGATGCGCTGCGCCTCGGACGTATTCTCGCGGAGCTCGCGCCAACGGAGTCCGAGGTGCACGGGCTCGTCGCGCTCATGGAGATCCAGGCCTCGCGCGCGCGTGCGCGCGTCGGGCCGAGTGGCGAGCCGATACTATTGCTCGATCAGGATCGCACGCGATGGGACTACGTGCTCATCCGGCGTGGCCTCGACGCGCTTTCGCGCGCGGAGGCGCTCGGTGGCGCCGCAGGGCCGTACGCGATGCAGGGGGCGATCGCGGCGTGCCATGCCCGCGCGCGCACCGGCGAGGCGACCGATTGGGAGCGCATCGCCTCGTTGTACGGGACGCTCGCACGACTGACGCCGTCGCCGGTGATCGAGCTCAATCGCGCGGTGGCGGTGGCGATGGCGCGGGGGCCGGCGGCGGGACTCGCGCTCGTCGACGCGCTCGTCTCGGAGCCAGCGCTGAGGAAGTACCATCTGCTCCCGAGCGTGCGCGGGGACTTGCTGGCGAAGCTCGGCCGCGCGAGCGAGGCGCGCGCAGAGCTCGAGCGCGCGGCATCGCTCACCCGGAACATGCGGGAGCGGGCGCTCCTGCTCGCGCGCGCGGCGGCGCTGGCCTAACGTCCCTGGACATTGCCCGCGCCGCGAGGCAGACTCCAGTCTCCCCAACTCGAGCTCACTTTCATGCGTGTCCGCGCTCTCGCGATCACTCTCGCTCTTTCCGCACTCCCATGTTTTGCCGCGGCGCAGGCCGCGCCCGTCTCCGAGTCCTTTCGCGAGCACGCCGTGTCCGCGGGAAAGAATCTCATGGCAGCCGCCGAGATCATGCCGGCGGAGAAGTACGGCTTCAAGCCGACGCCGGCGCAGATGAGCTTCGGCGACATCGTCGCGCATCTGGTGGAGGGGAACGACTACCTCTGTGGCGTCATCGGGGGCGCGAAGGCGCCCACGCGTGCAAAGATCAGCGGCGCGAGCAGCAAGACGGAGCTCACCGGCGAGCTGAAGGACTCGTTCGCCTTCTGCAATGAGTCGCTGGCAAAGCTCGATGATTCGAAGCTTGCGGAGCAGCTCCCCTTTTTCGGCGGGAAGACGCATTCGCGCGCCGACATCCTCCTCGTGACGATCGGTGACTGGGCCGACCACTACAGTCAGACTGCGATCTATCTCCGGATGAGCGGACTGCTCCCGCCGACGGCGAAGAAGAAATAGCTTGAATTCAAGATAATAGTGCACGGGGAAAGAAACGGCCGCCTGCGAGCTTCGCAGGCGGCTGTTTCGCATCACGCCGTCTTCCAATGCGCGGGTCGAGTCAAACCTTTGTCGCCTCTCCGTTGTCGAACGGGTGACCCTTACCCGGCCTCCGTGTACGCATGTCGCTGACGCTCGCCCTCATCGCGCTCCTTCAAGTCGCGCAATCGAAGCCTCAGACGGATGCGCAGGGCACGTCGTCCACGCCCAATCAACCGGCGGCGGCGCCCGTCGTCGCGATGACGA
Organism: Gemmatimonadaceae bacterium; assembly: GCA_039935955.1. Lineage (GTDB taxonomy): Bacteria > Gemmatimonadota > Gemmatimonadetes > Gemmatimonadales > Gemmatimonadaceae > FEN-1250. The sequence goes on along the minus strand of JBDTJH010000188.1, from coordinate 6,655 downwards.
CGATCGCGACGGCATCGCGCGCGCTCAAGCGCCCGGTCATCGATGGCCGCGACGACGATGAGGTGTGGCGCGAGGCGCAGCCCATCACGAATTTCCGGCAGTTCAGCCCCATCGCGAATGGCGACGCGCGCTTCAAAACGGAGGCGAAGGTCGCCTACGACAACAAGAACTTCTACGTCTTCATCCGGATGTTCGATCCGCACCCCGACAGCATCCTCCGCCTCCTCGGTCGCCGCGACGTGCGTGTCGCGACGGACCAGATCAAGATCATTGTCGACCCCTACCACGATCTCCGCACTGGCTATGAATTCGCGGTAAATCCCGCCGGCGTGAAGCGCGACTACGCCGTCTATGGCGACATCAACGAAGATGGGTCGTGGGACGGTGTGTGGGAGGCGGCGACCACCGTCGACTCACTGGGCTGGACGGCCGAGTTCCGCATTCCCCTGTCGCAGCTGCGGTACACCGATGCGAAGGAGCACACCTTCGGCTTCGGCATTTGGCGCGACATCGACCGCTTCAAGGAGCGCGACAGCTGGCCCGTCTTCACTCAGTCGGATGCGCGCTTAATGTCGCAGCTCGGCACCGTCGAGAAGATCGACGGTATCCCGTCGCCCCACCGGCTCGAGGTGGTGCCATACGTCGTCGCGAAGAACGTCTCCCAGGATCCGAACGCCGGCGTCGGCCGCGACCAGAAATTCTCCGCGGGCGCCGACATCAAGTACGGGCTCACGTCGAACCTCACGCTCGACGCGACGATAAATCCTGATTTCGGGCAGGTGGAATCCGATCCCTCCGTATTGAATCTCTCGGCCTTCGAGACGTTCTTTGCCGAGCAGCGACCGTTCTTTCTCGAAGGCACGGGGATCTACAGCTTCCAGGTAAACTGCAACTACGTCCACTGCAACAACGAAGGGCTGTTCTACTCGCGGCGTATCGGGCGCGCGCCGCAACTAGGCTACCTGTACGGCGATGCCACGTCGCCGACGTCGACGACGATCCTCGGCGCGACGAAGCTGACGGGACGTCTCGCGAGCGGGCTGTCGATCGGCATACTCGACGCCGTGACGCAGCGCGCCGACGGGCCGCTCGGGCAGACGCTGGAGCCGACGACCAACTACGCGGTGCTGCGCGCGCAGCAGGATCTGCGCGGCGGCGAGAGCGGTGTCGGTATCATCGTCACCGGCGTGAATCGCAACAACGATGATTTCTCGCGCGATGTGCTCAATCGCGATGCGTACGTGGCGGCGACGGACTTCCGCCATCGCTTTGGGAATCGACGTTTCGAGATCACCGGCTCGATCGACGCGAGTCGTGTGAGCGGAACACCGGAATCGATGTTCGCCACGCAGACGGATGCCGTGCACTACTTCCAGCAGCCCGACGGCGCGCTGCATCTCGATTCGGCGCGCACTACGATGAGCGGCGATGCCGAGCAGATCGCCTTCGGGAAAGTCGGCGGCGGAGTCACTCGCTTTCAGACGTCGTACAACCGCTTGTCGCCCGGCTTCGAATCGAACGACCTCGGCTATCTCCAACGCGCCGATCTACAGAACTGGAGCAACGGGGCGTCGCTGAGCTTCAACACGCCGGCGATGTTCTTCAACTCCGCGTTTTTCAACTTCAACGAGTGGAATTACTGGAACAACGCGGGGCTGCTGCTCGAGCGCGCGGTGAATACCAACTGGCACTTCATCCTCCGCAACAACTTCGAGATCGACGCGGGTGTCTCGGGGTCGCAGCTGCCCGGAACATTCAGCGATCGCGCGTCACGCGGCGGACCTGCGGTGCGGCATTCGCCGCTCGTCACCGATTTCCTCGTGCTCGTGGGTGACAACCGGAAGCAGCTCATCCCGACTGTCCAGTTCAATTCCGGCCGCAGCGATTACGGGCGCGGACATTTCATCGACGTCAGCCCTAGCGCGGATCTCCGGGTCTCGAGCCGCTTCCACATGAATCTCGGCGTCGAGTACAATCGCAACATCGACGACTCGCAGTGGTATGGGAATTTCCGGGATTCGACGGACATCACGCACTACACGTTTGCGCATCTCAATCAGCGGACGCTGAGCGCGACGCTGCGACTCGATGTCACCGCGACGCCGAACCTTACCTTCCAGCTGTACGCGTCGCCGTTCGTGACGAAGGGAACGTTTGCGAATATTCGGGAACTCAACGATCCACGCGCCGAGGACTACGACGACCGGTACAAGCCATACACGGACGCGAGCGTGTTGGCTGATCAGCCGCGTGGCTTCAACGTGAAGCAGTTTCGGTCGAATGCCGTCGTGCGATGGGAGTATCGCCCAGGCTCGGTGCTGTTCCTGGTGTGGACGCAGCAGCGGCAGGGCGACCTCTCACTCGCCGGTGATCAGACGTTCGGCGGCGACTATCGGGGGCTGTTCACCCTGCACCCCGACAACACCTTCCTCGTGAAGATGTCGTACTGGTTCAATCGATAGTCGCCGGGCCTTCAGCTGCCGTTCGTCGCCCGACGCGCCTGCGCTTCTACCGCGTTCCACCTCGTCAGCACGGCATGGTACTCCTCGCTCGCGCGACGGCACGCCGCGATCTGATTGGCGCTGGGTGCGATATCCGCACCCTGCATGGACATTGCGGCAGCCATGAGCTCATCGGCGACGCTCTCGAGCGTCGCTCGATGCGCCGGCTCGACACCACGGCGGCGCCGTGGTGCCTCCTCTGCATCGGCGCTCTTCGCGGGCGCGATCGCGTCGAGCTTATCCGTGATATCGGCTGACCGCGATCCGCCCGCCGCCGCGAGCTGTGCCCGGAGTGCGCGCGCTCGCGCGTACGACACGCGGGCGAACACCGCGTCGTCGTACATCTCCTTCGACAGAGCAGCGAGCTTCGCGAGGCCGATGGCTGGTGTCGTCACGCGTGGGTCGAGGCGCAGAGTGAGCGGTTGCTCGCGGTGCGTCCCCATTCCAATGAGCCGCACCGTGTACTTGCCCGCGGGTGCCCACGGCGCATCCATCGCGGGGAAGGTGCGATGCGGCACCGCGCCGCTCCCGCTCTCATCCTCTTGTACACCCTCGCGCTCGTCTCTGATCGGATCGTAGCGCAGATCCCACGTCAGGCGGTGCATCCCTGGCGCCGTGGAGAGTGCGACCGTTGGCGCCGCCCAGTAGAACGGAAGACTGCAGTCGGGCGCCTTCGGATCATTCTGGCACACGCGGTCGTACGCATCTGGATCGCGCGCGGGATCCGGGTCGAGCACGCGGTCGGCGCTCGAGTATCGTCGAATGATTTTCCCGGTCGCATCGACGATCTCGATGGCGATCGTGTCGTGCACCGCGCCCGCGATGTAGAAGTCGATGATCGCGCCAGCCGAGGGATTTTCGCCGGCGGGCAGCTCGGGCGGCCATGGGGTCGGGTCGTTCGTCGCGCCGCGGACGCGTACCGCAGTCGCGGGCTTCAGCAGGTAGAGGTCGTGTGCCGCGCTCACGGCAGCCATCTGCCGCAGGGGGGTGATGTCATCGAGAATCCAGAAGCCGCGACCATGGGTGGCGGCAATCAGATCGGAGCACATGCACGCGCTATCGTCCTTCACCTCGAGATCGCGCACGGAGATCGCGGGCATGTCGCGCTTCAGCGACTGCCAGTGGTCGCCGTCGTCGAAGGAGACCCACACCTGCGCATCGGTGGCCGCGTAGAGCAGCCCCTTGCGCCGGGGGTCCTCGCGGATGGAGTTCGCGACGGCACCAGGCGCGATGCCGGCGTCGATCTCGGTCCAGCTCTTTCCGCCGTCGTGCGTGCGCAAGAAGTGCGGATTCATGTCGTCGAGACGCAGCGTGTTCGCTGCAGCATACGCCGTGCGGTCGTCGAAGTGCCCCGCCTCGATGTTGAAGATGCGCGTCCACGGCTTGATTTCCGTGGGAGTGACGTTGCTCCAGGTAGCGCCGCCGTTCGCCGTGACCTGTATCGTGCCGTCATCGGCGCCGGCCCAGATGACGCCGATGTTACGGGGCGAAGGTGAGAGCGCGGTGATCGCGCCCTTCGGAGACGGCGTGACCGTGCTCGCGTACTTCCCGGCAGTTGCAGGAACGGCCCAACTCTGCCGCGTCAGATCGGGGCTGATGCGCGTCCAGCTGTGCGCGTGGTCGACGGATTTCCACACTGCGTTCGACGTGTAGAAGAGCACGTTCGGATCGAGCGGTGACCAGTTGATCGGCATCGTGCGAACGTTGCGGTTGAACTTCGTTCCGCGTTCCGTTGCGTCGGGACCCACGTGCGTAATCTGTCCCGTCTTTCGATTGAACAGCGACACGTTGCTGCGCATACTCCCGTACACCTTGTCCGGATCCCTCGGGTCTGGTGCGGCGATCCCGTACTCCTGGATGTCGACCGGATGCCAATCATGGAAGGTGATCTCGCCATCCATCGACCTGCTGTCGACGCACGCCGAGCCGGAGTCCTGCTGTCCTCCGCACACGCGATACACGAACGATGCGTCCGTCGACACGTGATACATCGCGGCCGTCGACTGCGTGTACCAGTTGCTCCACGAGGCGCCCCGGTTGGACGACACGACCGCGCCCTGGTCCGACACGAGCAGGATGATGTTCGTATTGGTCGGATTGATCCACAGCTTCTGATAATCGTCACCGCCCGGCGAGCCGCGGACGGCCGACCACGTCACGCCGCCGTTCTCCGATCGCCAGAAGACGATCGACGCGCTATAGACGACGTTCTCATCCTTCGGGTCGACGGCGAGCGTCGCGAGGTCGCCACCGCCGATACGCTGCAGCGGGCGGCCATCGGGCTTCGCGTTTGCGCCGCCATCCTTCGCCTTGGGATCGTGCACCGCGAGATACCAGTGCTCGCCCGCGTCGACGGACTTGTACAGCGCAAGCACCTCGTCGGCGCCGCGCGCCGAGTCCTGCGCGGTCGGCGCGCCGGCGACCATCGCATAGAGCACCTTCGTGTTCGAAGGCGCGATTGCGAGATTCGCCTCCAGCACCGTGGGCAACCCTCCACCGAGCGGCTTCCAGCTGCTGCCGCCGTCGGTCGACTTGAAGATGCCGCCCGACGCGCCGTCGAACTGCGCGCCCTCGATGAAGCTCTGCTGCTGCTGCCAGAGTGCCGCGTACACCGTGTTCGGATCGGTGGGATCGATGCGCACGTCGTTCGCGCTCGTGTAGGCATCCTTGTACAGCACCTTCTCGAACGTCTTGCCGCCGTCGGTGGACCGGAAGATGCCGCGCTCCTCATTCGGCCCGTACGGATGTCCGAGCGCGGCGACGAAGAGCCGGTTCGGATCGCGCGGATCGACATCGATCATCGCGATCATCTGCGTGTCGCGAAGCCCGAGATGCGTCCACGTCTTCCCCGCATCGATCGATTTGTAGACGCCGTTGCCAACGGCGAGATCGGGACGAATGATCCCCGCGCCACTCCCCACGTAGATGATGTTCGGATCGGAGGGCGCCACGGCGATGGCGCCGATCGATCCGGTGGGCTGATCGTCGAACAGAGGCACCCACGTGGACCCATAGTCCGTCGATCGCCAGACGCCGCCGTTGTCATAGCCCGCGTAGAAGACGTTTGGCTGAGAGGGCACTCCCGCCAAGGCTCGAGCGCGACCGGCGCGCGTGGGGCCGATGGAGCGCCAGTGCATGGCGGAGGCGATGTCGGGTGTCTGCGCCAACGCGGGAGCAGCGCTGCCGAACGCGAGTGCTGCGGCGAGCACGGATGAAACGGCTCCGCGCTTCAGAATTCCATGGGAGTGTGGATGCATGGCCCAACCTATCGCGCGTGCAAATCGTTGGAAATGGCCTCCTCGTCACGCTCCCCTTGCACTTCTACAGGTGTCGGCGTTAACCTCTCCTGTAGAAGCCAACAGGGAACGACATGTCTGACGCACCAGATGCCGGAAAACTCGAGCTCCCCCAGGGCACGCTCGATCTGCTCATTCTCAAGGCGCTCTCCCTCGAGGCGCAGCACGGCTGGGCGATCTCGGAGCGCATCCGCCAGGTGTCCAGCGCCGCGCTGCAGATTCCTCAAGGCTCGCTCTATCCCGCGCTCCACCGCCTCGAGCGCCGCGGCTGGATCAAGGCGAAGTGGGGCGAGTCCGACAACAATCGCCGCGCCAAGTTCTACGAGCTGACACGCACCGGCCGCCATCAGCTCGAGACCGAGACCGACGCCTGGCGCCGCCTCACCATCGCGGTGCGCCTCGTGCTGGAGATGCAGTGAGCGGCGGAGATCTGCTCGCCGAATTCTTCAGCGATCTCCGCTATCGCGTCCGCGCGATCTTCCGTCGTGCCGAAGTCGAGCGCGAGCTCGACGATGAGCTGCGCGACCATCTCGAGCGCGAGATCGAGAAAAACGCGCGCCGCGGCCTCGATACCGAGGAAGCATCGCGTCGCGCGCGAGTCGCCTTCGGTGGCGTCGAGCGGGCCAAGGAGGATGCGCGCGATGCGCGCGGCGTGCGTGTGCTCGAAATGGTGATGCGCGACCTTCGCTACGCGATCCGCGGCCTCCGCACGCATCCCGGCTTCACCCTCGCGGTCGTCGCCACCCTCGCCCTCGGCATCGGCGCCAACACAGCGATGTTCGGCGTCGTCGACCGGCTGATGTTCCGGCCTCCGGCGTACATGCGCGATCCGGGAAGTGTGAACCGCATCAATCTCGC
>JBDTJH010000187.1:0-3907 GCA_039935955.1 Gemmatimonadaceae bacterium | reverse complement strand
CGCCCGCATCGCGTGTGCGCCGAGTGTGGTTATTACGGTGGAGTCCAGCGGGTCGAAGCCAAGGAAGCTTAGCTTTGGCGCGGATCGCCGTGGACGCGATGGGGGGCGATCATGCCCCCCGGTCGCCTGTTGCTGGCGCCCTGCTCGCGCTCTCCGAGCTCGGATCCGAACACACCGTCATCCTCATTGGCCGAACGAAGGTCATCGAGGACGAGTTCGACCGCCTCGAGGCCCAGAACACCGACGGCTTCGCCGCCGCACGCGCACGCATCAGCATCGTCGACGCACCCGACGTCATCGAGATGAACGACCGGCCCACCGCGGCCATCCGCGGCAAGCCGCACAGCTCGATGGTCGTGGGTCTCAAGCTTCACGCCGCCGACAAGGCCGATGCGTTCGTCTCCGCCGGAAACACCGGCGCGCAGATGGCGTCCTCCGTCTTTCTCCTCAAACTCCATCACGGGCTCACGCGCCCCGCAATCGCCGCGATGATCCCGACGCTCAGCCGCCCCGTCGTGCTCGTCGACGCCGGCGCGAACGTCGACTGCTCTGCCGAGGAGCTCGTGCAATTCGCGCGACTCGGCTCGGTCTATGCCGAGGACATTCTCATGCGTCCCGAGCCCGCCGTCGGACTACTCAGTAACGGTGAAGAGCCGGAGAAGGGAAATGCGTCCGTGAAGGAAGCACACAAGCTCCTGTCGCACGCGGGGCTCAACTTCATCGGCAACGTCGAAGGTCGCGATATCCTCAGCGCCGGCAGCGCTCGCGGCGCGCTCGACGTCGTCGTGTGCGACGGCTTCGTCGGCAACGTCCTCCTCAAGTTCTACGAGTCCGTCCCCGAGCTCATCTTCTCGATGCTCGCCTCGGCGGGGATCGGTCAGGAGATCATCGAAAAGACCTTCAAGGGCTTCGACTACTCCGACTACGGCGGCGCACCGCTCCTCGGCGTCAAGGGCGTGAGCATCATCTCGCACGGCAGCTCGTCGCCGCGCGCGATGAAAAATGCGATTCAGGTCGCGGTTCGTGCCGTCGAGTCACAGATGAACGAGCACATCGGCCGCAGGCTCGGTCACGCCGCGGTGACGACGGCATGAAGCGCCCCAGTGTCCAGATCTCGGCGTTGGGCCGCTCGGTGCCCGCGCGCGTGATGACGAACTACGACTTCGCAGCGATCGGGATCGAGACGACGCACGAATGGGTGATGGAGCGCACGGGGATCTCCGAGCGCCACATCGCCGGCCCCACGGACACCACCTGCAGCATGGGCGCGGCCGCCTCGCGCCTCGCGATGCAGCGCGCGGGGGTGCAGCCGGGCGAGATCGACATCATCATCCTCAGCACGGCGACGCCGGACCGGCTGCTCCCCGCCACCGCCGTCGACATCCAGGCGGAGCTCGGCGCCTCGCGTGCGGCGGCGTTCGACATCTCGGCCGCGTGCTGCGGCTTCCTCTTCGGCCTGTCGATGGCCGAGGGCTACATCCAGAGCGGCGCGGCAGAGACGGTACTGCTCGTGAGCTCCGAGAAGATGAGCGCGATCGCCGACTGGACCGATCGTGCGACGTGCGTGCTCTTCGGCGATGGCGCCGGCGCGGCAGTGCTGCGGCGCTCGCAGAAGGGGCGCGGCATCCTGTCGACGTACATGCGCAGCGACGGCACGCTCGCCCATCTCCTCTATCGCCCCGAAGGCGGCGCGACGACGCCGATGTCTCCCGCAGTGCTCGAGGCACGCACGCATCTCGTCCACATGGCGGGGCGCGAGGTGTTCAAGCATGCCGTACGATCGATGGCGGAATCAGCGGCGCGCGCGCTCGACCTCGCGCGCATCAACGGCGGAGACATCGACCTCTTCGTTCCGCACCAGGCCAATCTCCGCATCATCGAGGCGACGGCGAAGCACGCGAACATCTCGATGGATCGCGTCTACGTGAACATCGACCACTTCGGCAATACCTCATCGGCGTCGATTCCGATTGCGCTCGACGAGGCGATCCAGAAGGGAAAGGTGGGTGAGGGATCGCTCGTGTTGATGGTGGCGTTCGGCGCCGGCCTCACGTGGGCGTCCTCGGTCGTCCGACTGTAGGCGGGATTCGCTTGGACATCGTGCTGCTCTTTCCCGGGCAGGGATCGCAGAAGGCCGGAATGGGAAGGGAACTCGCGGCGGCGTTCCCGTCGGCGAGCACGATCTTCCAGGAGGCCGACGACACGCTCGGCTTCCCACTCACACGGCTTTGCTTCGAGGGGCCGGACGACGAGCTGATGGCCACGCGCAATGCGCAGCCCGCGCTGCTCACGCACGGCGCGGCGGTGTGGGCTACGGTTGCGGATCGACTCCGCCCGCACGTCCGCGCCGCCGCAGGCCACTCGCTGGGCGAGTTCACGGCGTACCATGCGGCCGGTGCCTTCGCCTTCGCCGACGCGCTTCGTCTCGTGCGCCGGCGAGGTGAGCTCATGTTCGAGAGCGGCGCGAAGCGCCCGGGCGCGATGGCGGCAATCCTCGGTCTGTCGGAGGCGAATGTGGAGGCGGCGTGCACGCGTGCGCTCGAGGTGGGCGACGTGGTGCCCGCGAACTACAACACAGCGGAGCAGCTCGTGATCTCGGGCGAGGTCGAGGCGGTGGAGGCGGCGATGGCCATTGCGAAGGAGCTGGGGGCGAAGCGGGCGATCCGGCTCAGTGTGAGCGGAGCGTTTCACTCTCCACTCATGGAAGAGGCGGCGGCGGGGCTCAAAATTGCTCTGGACGCGGCACCGATCGCCGCGACCGACTTCCCGGTGTACTCGAACGTGAGCGCATATCCCTCTGCGGGATCGGGAGATGCGAAGAAGCTGCTCCTTCGGCAACTGACGTCGCCCGTACGCTGGACCGATCTCGTCCGGCACATGGCGGAAGCAATTCCGGACGCCCTGTACGTCGAGATGGGGCCGGGCGCGGTGCTATCCACACTCGTGAAGCGAATCCTTCCCGGAGCGCGCACGATGACGTGCGGCACGGCGACAGAGGTCGATCAACTGATCGGAGCGCTGAATTGATGAAGATTGATCTGACGGGGAAGGTCGCGCTGGTCACGGGAAGCACGCGAGGCATCGGGCGCGAGATTGCCGCCACGCTCGCGGCAGCGGGCGCGCGCGTGGCCGTCTCCGGGCGAAGCGCGGACACTGCTGCTGAGGTCGCCAAGACGATGGGAGGGGACGCGCACGGCTTCGCCTGCGACCTCGCGGATACCGCCAGCGCCGCGGCGCTCGTCGAGGGGGTCGAGAAGCACTTCGGCTCCTGCGACATCCTCGTCAACAATGCCGGCCTGACGCGCGACAATCTGCTCATGCGCCTCAAGGACGACGACTGGGACGCCGTGCTGAATGCCAACCTGCGCGGCGCGTTCGCCACCATTCGCGCCGCCTCGCGAGGTATGATGAAGAAGCGCTGGGGACGCATCATCAACATCACGAGCGTCGTTGGCATCACCGGGAACAAGGGCCAGGCGAACTACGCCGCGAGCAAGGCTGGACTCATCGGGCTCACGAAGTCCGTGGCGAAGGAGCTGGCCTCGCGCAACATACTCGCAAACGCCGTGGCGCCGGGCTTCATCGATACCGACATGACCGCGGCGATGACGGCGGACGCGCGCACGGAGCTCGGATCGCAGATACCGCTGGGTCGCCTCGGGACGCCGGGAGATATTGCAGGGATGTGCGCCTTTCTGGCGTCGGAGCACGCGTCGTACATCACGGGGCAGGTCTTCGTGGTGGACGGCGGGCTAGTGATGTAGATTTCTGCAGCACGTTTCGCGCAGCGGCGCGCACAATTCATTCAAGGGGACCACGTCCATGGCGGATCTCGAAGAAAAGGTCAAGGAAATCATCGCCAAAGAGCTTGGCGTCGAGCGCGAAAAGCTGACGAACGATGCGAGCT
>JBDTJH010000186.1:0-17637 GCA_039935955.1 Gemmatimonadaceae bacterium | reverse complement strand
TCGCATCGATGTCCGCGAGCCCAGTAAACTCGCCGAATGCCGGGAGCACCGCGCACTCCGCTCCGAACCAGTAGCACGGCACGCGCACCCGCTCGCGCCCCGCGCCGTACAACCGTGCGCCGGGGTGAACGTGACCCGCGAGCACGTAAGCGCCCGGCACGGACGCGGGGTGATGAGCAAACGCGAACGGCCCGTCGATCGCCGGCGCATCGACACATTCGATTCGTAGCGACTCGGGTGGATCGCCCGCCCGGCGATCGTGGTTCCCGCGCACGAGATCCATCGCGATCGATGAGTGTCCTTCGCGCCACTCGTGGATCGCGCGCAGTGTTTCGGGATGCCGCCCCTCGCGCGCGTGAAGAAAGTCGCCGAGGAAGACGATGCGCGTGGCGCCCGTCGCAACCACCAGGAGATCGAGCCGCGTGAGCGTCATCGCGGTGGTCTCCTCCGGGACGAAGATCCCCGCGGCACGAAAGGTCGCCGCCTTGCCGAAGTGCGGATCGGCGACGAGTAGCGTCTCCCTCCGATGCCAGAACACGGCATGATCGGGGAGGAGCTCGAGCGCCTCACCCGCGACTCCGATCGTCAGCGATCCGGTGACCAGCGACGTCATGCCTTGCCGGCCGCCCGTTCGAGTGAGAGCTGCATTCGGCGAATCCGGTCGGCGAGCTTCTCCGACGACACACGCTCGCGATTGCGATCGACCCACAGAGGGAAGGCGAGGGGCGTGATCTTGGGCGGCGAGGTCACGATGACCTTCGCGTCCGCGATGCGCACCAGCGTGCGACCGAGACGACTTCGTTCCAGCTGGCGCTCCAGCACCTCGCGATGCGCCTGCGTCAGCAACAAGTTCGTTGGATCGTACTGGCGGAACACCTCGAAGAACAATCCGCTCGTCGCCTGCAGCTGCCGCGCAGATTTACCCGCGCGCGGGAAGCCTGGGAACACGAGCCCGGCCACGCGCGCGATCTCGCGGAACTGCCGCTTCGCCATCTCCGTCGCGTTCAACGATGCGGGGATGTCGCGGACGAGATGCTCCGGCGACAACAGCCCCGCGGCCAGCGCGTCGTCGAGCGGTGGCTCTTCGGCCGAGAGCAGCTCGAAACCGTAGTCGTTCGACGACATCGAGAAGGTGATGGGGCGCAGTCGTGCCATTCGGTACGCGAGCAATGCGGCCAGCCCCTCGTGCACGAGCCGACCCTCGAACGGAAAAACGAACAGATGCCATCCATCGCGCGACTTCACGCGCTCGATGAGCAGCTCGTCAGGCCTCGGGATCGCCGACCATTTTGCCTGCACGCGAAGCAGCGGCTGCACGGCCTCCATCTCGGCGTCGCGATACACGCCGCCGGCAGCCTCGCCCAGCCGGCCGCGCAGCATCTCAGCGAGCTCGCCCGAGAGCGGCATCCGACTCCCCGCCCATCGCGGGATCGCGCCCTTTACGCTCGATGCACGCCTGACCCATGCCTTCATGTCGCGCACGCGCACGAACTCGAGCGGCGTTCCCGCGAACACGAAGCGATCGCCAGGCGACAATCTCGCGATGAACGACTCTTCGACGGAGCCGAGCGCGCGGCCGTGGAGATAGTTCACGCTGATGTGCGCGTCACCCACGATCGTGCCGATGGCCATCTTGTGTCGGCGTGCGATCTCCGCGTTTTGCACGACGTAGCGCGAGCCATCGCGCACGAGGCGCGCATACTCGGGATACGCCGTGAGCGCCGCGCCCCCGCTCGTGAGGAACGCGATCGTCCACTCCCACTCGGCGTCCGTCAATGCTGCGTAAGCGCGCGTCGACCGCACCTCGGCGAGCAGCTGTGCCGGCTCGAAGCCGCCGCCGATCGCGACGGTGACGACGTGCTGCGCAAGTACATCGAGTGGACGCTCGAGCGGCGTGCGCGCCTCGACCGCGCCGGTATGCATCCCGTCGCGTACGGCGGCTACTTCGATCAGCTCGAGCGTGTTCGTCGGCACACACGAGACGCGACTCACGGCGCCCGGGCGGTGGCCGCTGCGCCCCGCGCGCTGCAGCAGTCGCGCGATTCCCTTGGGACTCCCGATCTGCAGCACGCGATCGACCGGCGAGAAGTCGACGCCGAGGTCGAGTGACGATGTTGCGACGACGCAGCGGAGCGTGCCCGCGCGAAGACCGTCCTCCACCCAGTCGCGCTTGCGGCGGTCGAGCGAGCCGTGATGCAACGCGATCGTGCCGGCCCAGTCGGGGCGCGCGGCGAGGATCGCCTGATACCAGATCTCCGTTTGCGAGCGCGTGTTGGTGAAGACGATCGCGCTCTCGCCCTCCTCGATCGCCGCGACGACCTGCGGCACCATCTGCGTGCCGAGATGTCCGGCCCAGGGGAAGCGCTCGATCGTCGCCGGGATGAGCGAGTCGACGATCACGCGCTTCGGCTCCACGCCCTGCACGATCCTCGAGCGTGAGCGCGCACCGTCGCCACCGAGCAGCGAATCCCTCGCCTGCTCGAGATTGCCGATCGTGGCCGAGAGTCCCCACACGCGCGCGGCGGGCGCGAGCGAGCGCACGCGCGCGAGCGCGAGCTCCACCTGCACGCCGCGCTTGGTGCCGAGCAGCTCGTGCCATTCGTCGACAACGACGGCGCGGAGATCGGCGAAGATCTCGTGCACGTCGTCGCGCGTGAGGAGCAGGGACAGGCTTTCGGGTGTGGTGACGAGCGCCGTCGGGAGGCGCTTGCGCTGTCGCGCTCGCATCGCCGCGGGCGTGTCGCCGGTGCGCGCTTCGAGCGTCCACGGAATCTCGAGGTCGCGCAGCGGAGCCGCGAGCGCCTCCACCGTGTCCGCCGCGAGCGCGCGCAGCGGCGTGATCCAGAGCACGCGAAGCGTCGGCGCCGTGCTGCGGTGCACCTTCGTCGCCGCGAGCGGCACGACGTCGCGCGTCTCCTCGAGCCACTCGAGCAGCGGACCCCACCACGCCGCGAGCGTCTTGCCAGTACCTGTCGCGGCGTGAATCAGTCCGCTCTCGCCATCGCGATACGCACTCCACACCTCGCGTTGGAAGCCGAACGGTCGCCATCCGCGCGTCGCGAACCACCGATCGACTTCGGCGCCATGATATCTTGAATTCAAGATACCTTCGCGCTCCGCCAGCGCAGTCACGACTGCGCCCTCAACAACGTCTGGAGTGTGTCGAGCGTGTCCGCCTCTTCGGCCGGCTTGTCCTTCCGCCAGCGGAGGATTCTCGGGAAGCGCACCGCGATCCCCGACTTGTGCCTCGGCGACGCCTGAATTCCCTCGAAGGCGAGCTCGAACACGTGCACCGGCTGCACGTGACGCACGGGGCCGAACTTCTCGAGCGTGTTGCGGCGGATCCACGCATCGAGCTCGCGAATCTCGACGTCGGTGAGCCCCGAGTATGCCTTCGCGATGGGCACGAGCACGCCATCGCGCCACACCGCGAAGGTGTCGTCCGTGTGGAGCGACGCGCGTCGCCCGTGACCCGCCTGCGCGTACACCATCACCGCGTCCACACTGAACGGCTGCACCTTCCACTTCCACCATCCGCCCTTGCGACGGCCGACGCCATACGGCGAGTCGAGGCGTTTCAACATCAGCCCCTCGGCCAACTGCTCGCGCGATCGTGCGTGCGCCTCGCGCGCGTCGTTCCACGTCGCCGCGGCGACGACTGGTGAGAGGAGGAGCCGCGACTCCGCGCGCGCGTTGACGATCACGTTCGTGAGCAGCGCGCGACGCGCCAACAGCGGTTCGGTGCGCACGTCGCGCCCGTCGACCTCGAGCAGATCGTAGGCGATGAGCACGACCGGAACATCGGCGAGAATCTTGGGCCCGAGCTTTGTACGGCCGATGCGCCGCTGCAGCTGCGCGAAGGGCAGGGGAGCGCCGTTCGCCCACGGCATGATCTCGCCATCGATCACCGAACCGTCCGGAAGGAACTCGGCCGCCGCCGCGATTTCGGGGAAGCGATCGGTCACGAGCTCGTGGCCGCGTGACCAGAGATAGCTCTTCCCGTCGCGGCGAATGAGCTGTGAGCGAATGCCATCCCACTTCCACTCGAGCTGCCACTCGCTCGCGGGGCCGAGATCCTCGAGCGATCCCTCGAGCGCGTACGCGAGGTAGAATGGATACGGCCGCGAGCGATCCGCGTCGCTCGTGTCGGGCGCGAGAAGCGCGAGATACGCCTCGGCCGTCGGCTTCCAGTGACCCGTAAGACGATGCGCGATCGTTCCCTCGTCGATCCCGCTCGCACGCGACAGCGCGCGCACCACGAGCTGATGCGATACCCCGACGCGAAAGCCGCCGGTGATCAGCTTGTTCCAGACGAAGCGCTCGACACCATCCAGCGCGCTCCAGCTCTCCAGAATGCTCGCGCGCTGCGCCTCCTCGCTCAGCTTTGCGAGTGGGAGCACGCGCTGCTCCATCCACTCGTGCAGCGGTCGCTCCGTATAGCTCGTAGCCGGGGGGAGGAGCAGCGAGATCGTCTCGGCGAGATCGCCGACCGCGTCGTAGCACTCGCCGAACAGCCATTCTGGAATGGAAGCGATCTCCATCGCCCACGACGACAGCCGTCGCACGGGAATCAGCCGCTTCGGACGACCGCCCGAGAGGAAGTACACGGCCCACGCTGCATCCGCGGCATCGGCGTTCGCGAAATACGACGTCATCGCATCGACCTTCTCGTTGGTGCGTGTCGTGCGATCCACTTCCGCGAACAGCTGCGCGAAGCGCCTCACGCGACGATCTCCTCGCCGGCCGCGGGCGACTCGACCTCTTCTTCGCCCTCCCAGTGACTCGCGATGCTGAGCGCATCGATGCCGCGCTCGAGCAGCCATCGCACCACGGGCTCACGAAATCCGTGCGTCACCCATACGTGCTCGGCGCCCGTCGCCTCGATGGTAGAGAGCAGCGCCGGCCAGTCGACGTGATCGGAGAGCACGAAGCCGCGATCGACGCCGCGGCGCCGGCGCGCGCCGCGAATCTGCATCCACCCCGATGCGAATGCAGGCGACGCCGCGCCGAAGCGGCGTAACCAGGTGCTCCCGGCGGCCGACGGCGGCGCGACGATGAGCGACCCCGCGAAGTCGTGTCCGCGCGGCATCTCGCTCGCATGCTGTGTGGGCGGAAGCACGATGCCCGAGTCGCGATAGTCGCGTGTGAGGCGCTCGACCGCGCCGTGCGTGTAGATCGGGCCGATCGCGCTGCGGTCGATGCTGCTGTCGCCATCGAGCAGACCCGCGAGCACGCGTTGTGCCTTTCCGAGCGCGTACGCGTAGATGATCGACGCGCGCTTCGCCTCCGCATTCGTTCGCCACCACGCGCGCATCTCGGCGAACAGCTCCGCCTGCGCGCGCCACCGATAGATCGGCAGTCCGAACGTCGACTCGGTGATGAAAGTGTGGCACTTTACGACCTCGAATGGCGTGCACGTCGGGTCGGGATCCGTCTTGTAGTCGCCGGATACCACCCACACTTCGCCGCCGTACTCGACACGAATTTGTGCCGAGCCGAGAATATGTCCGGCGGGGTGGAGGGAGACGTTCGCGCCGCCGATATCCAGCGGCTCTCCGTAATCCACCGTCTGAATGGATGCGTCGGCGCCGAGCCGGGTGCGGAGCACGCGACGTCCTTCGGCGGATGCGAGGTAGTGGCGAGAGCCCCAGCGCGCGTGATCGCCGTGCGCGTGCGTGATCACCGCACGATCGACGGGCTGCCACGGGTCGATGTAGAAGTCGCCGGCCTCGCAGTACAGCCCTCGATCGGTGATGCGGAGAAGCATCAAGAAATTTAGCGGAGGCCGAGGCCGCGTTCTCGGTGGCGGGCTCGGCCGGGACTCCCGCTGCGGCCGTCTATCCAGCGCGTCTAGTCCCGAGCCCGACAGTTCGGTTGTTCGCGAGCATACCACTCGCGATATACGCGGTCCGCCTGAAGCCCGCGGTAATTCCAGGTAAACCAGCGCGCGTCCCGAGGCGCGCGACCGGAAGTTGCACCGCATAGCGCGGTCGTCATTGTTGCCCGCTCTTTTGGCGGCAGTCGTGGAAGATCGGCAATGAGCTCCGGTATCGCGTCCTCTGACAACGAGAAGGTGAGATAGAACGCATCGAGCGTTCCCCCACGCGCGTAGCGGTCGATGTTCTGGCGCGCGATCCATGCATCCGTGTTCCAGTACACGCACGTTGCGAAGACGGTGAGCGCGATGTTCGCGCTGTAGAAGGCGTATCGTCTCGATTGCCGGCGACGCACGATCTCGCCCAGCAGTAGAGCGCTCATGCCGGCGAGCACGATCATGTACGCCTGCGCGTAGAGCCGCTAGGTTGTGAATCCGTACGCCTGCTCGTAGCTGACGACGCGCATGAAGCCGACGCCGATCATCCCGACCTCGCCCGCGATCGCGGCGAAGGCGAAGCGGCGCGCCCACGCATCGGTCTTCACCCATGATGCGCGCGTCACGAGCACGACCCCGATGACGAGCGTCGCGGAGATGGAGAGCTCGGCGAAGCCGCGGTGCACGTATTCCGCGAAAGTGATTCCGCTCCCGGCGATCGCGGCGGGATTGCGCGTGAGCGAGACGCCGGCGCTCGCGACGAATACCCACATGATCGTGGCCAGCGTCGACAGCAGCACGCGCCGCTCGACGATGCCGACCGGCGCGCCAATGGCGGCTGGATGCGAGAGCGCGCGTGGCCTGCCGCGAAGAATCGTGGCGAGCCCGCCGAGCGTAACAGCAAAGATCGGGACGAAGAGAAGGCCTTGGGAGGCGACGTCGGGAGATACGATGTGCTCGAACGAGTCGCGCACCGCGGCGAAGAGCGGGTCCGCTTCGGCGAGCAGTGCAACCAGGATGACGACGAGGGGAATCGTGATGAGAGCGCTGCGAAACAGGACGGTGGAGGCGGGGGTGCGCGCGCCGCGGATGGTGCCCGTCGCCTCCGTCCGAATCCCCGCGAACACGAGTCCAATTGCCTCGAAGGGCGCGAGGAGTGCGGTTCTGGGAATCAAGACGTCGAGCGACGGCTGCCCGAAAGTCACGAGGGCCACAGCGAGCAATGCCATCGTCATGTGAACGATCAGGAAGATGCCGAGCCTATCGCTCGTGACCGCCGTGCCAAATGCGAGAACGACTGCCCAAGCGCACGCAGAGTACATCGGTGCCCCGACGGAACCGAATCGCTCGCGGGCCGCGGCGCAGAGCGCTACGACTGCGCAGGCGACGAGCACGCCCCAGTTGAGGCCGTAGCGAGCGCCCCAGAGCGTCGCGGTGCCGAGTGTGGCAAGGGCCGTGGAGAAGCCCCAAATCATGAGGGTGGAGCTGTCGGCGCGGGCGTGTGCGAGGGCGGTGGTGGCCATGAGAACTCCATTGAGTTGCAAGTACTTTATAACGCAAAGTACTAATCTGCAAGCATCCCGTTTCCATCTGCCAGCCCCACGTGCGCCTCGCGCCGCCTAAATTGTGGCGTGCACGCACCTTACCTCGCCTGCCCGCGCTCGCCACGATGACCGTTTCCGAAACGACGCCCGCCGCAGCCAGCCCACGCGCACTCGCCCGAACGCCCGGCGAGCCCCTCGCCAAGCTCGTCTTCCTCGCGCGCTATCTCGCGTTCTGGTTTCTCTACTTCACGCTCCTTCGCGTCGCGTTTCTCCTGTACCACCGCGCCGAGGCCGCGCCGCTCGGCGCCGCCACGCTCGCCGGAGTGCTCGTTCACGGCGCGCGCATGGATATCTCCGCTGCGAGCTACCTCGCGATCATCCCGACGATTTTGCTCGCGTTCGCGCCGCTGATCCCGGCGCGCGCACTGACGGTCTCGCTCCGCGTGTACAGCTACATCGCGATCTTCTTCGCCGCAGTCCTCGCCACGACGGATCTCGATATCTTCGCGAAGTGGGGCGCGCGAGTGGACTCGTCGCTACTCCCATATCTCAAGACGCCGAGTGAGGCGGCGGCGAGTGCCGAGTCGTCGCCGTTGCTCCTGCTGGTGGTGATTCTCATCGCGCTCATCGCGCTCGGCGTCGTCGGGTACAAGCGCGTCGTGGAGATGCATGCACGCGAGTCGTTCGGTGGACGACTCGCGCGCACGGCGCCGCCGTTGCTCCTCGCTGGAGTGCTGCTGCTCGTCCCGATTCGCGGCGGCGTGCAGTGGACACCGCTCAACCCCAGCAGCACTTACTTCTCGCACAGCGACTTCGCGAACCAGGCGGGGCTCAACGTCGCGTGGAATTTTCTCCACTCGCTCACGATTCGCGACTACCGCACGTCGAATCCCTACGCCGCGACGATCTCGGAGGTGGAGGCGAGAGCGCTCGTCGACTCGCTCCTGCGCACGACCGACCGTACGACGCGTCATCTGCTCCGCGTGCGAAATCCCAACGTCATCCTGATCATATGGGAGAGTGGCACCGCGAAGGTGATCCGGCGGCTCGGCGGACTGCCGAACATCACGCCGCACTTCGACTCGCTCTCGCACACCGGCGTGCTCTTCGACGCGATCTATGCCTCGGGCAATCGGAGCGCAAAGGGGCTCGCCGCGATTCTCAGCGGCTGGCCCGCGCAGGAGAACGCGCCGATTCTCAGCTCGCCCGCGCGCGCGGCGCGCCTGCCGGGGCTGGCCGAAGACTTTGCGCACGCGGGATATCACACTTCGTTCTACTACGGCGGTGAGCTCGAGTTCGCCGACTTCAAGTCGTATCTCGTCGCGCACGGCTTCGATCGAATCGTCGGCGAGAACGACTTCGATCGTAAGGATTGGAGCTCGAAGTGGGGCGCGCACGATCACGTCGTGCTCGCGCGGCTGCTCGCGGACGCACGCGGCTTTCCGCGGCCATTTTTTGCGACGCTCTTCACGTTGAGCAGCCACGAGCCGTACGACGTGCCGATGAAGTCCGCGATCGAGGGCACGAGCGAGCAGTCGCGCTTCCTCAATGCGCACGTCTACACCGATCGCTCTCTCGGCGACTTCATGTCGCGGGCATCACACGAACAGTGGTGGGACAGCACGCTCGTCATCCTCATCGCGGATCATGGGCATCCGCTGCCGAAGCTGCCGCCGCTCGCTGGTGAGAACGCCTCGCAGCTCTACCACATCCCCATGCTCTGGCTCGGCGGAGCGCTCGCGGTGCGCGACACGGTGGTTACCGTCGTCGGATCACAGGTCGATGTCGCGCCGACGCTGCTCGCGCAACTCGGGCTGGCGCATGCGCAGTACAAGTGGGGGAAGAATCTGCTGGCGGCGGATGTGCAGCCGTTCGCGTTCTTCTCGTATCTCGACGGCTTTGGGTGGGTGGATGCGCACGGCCGGCTGGTCTACGGCTACAACACGCATCAGGTCATGCAGCGCACCCCGGGCGCGGACGACGGATCGGTCCGCGCCGGGGAGGCATATCAGCGTCTCACGTATCAGGACTTTCTTGGGCGCTGACGCGGCGAGGCGACAGTCGTGTGGCGCACTCGCCGGGTTGGAGCTATTGCACCACGATGGAACCATGGTGTTCGGCGTGCAGCGAATCGTCGTACGTGTAGGTGCCCGACTGGAGGAAGGTCGTCGACGCGCTCTGGCCGTTCACGATCACATTGCTGTTCGGATTGCCGCCCGAGGGCACGTTGCTCGTGAAGCGAATGACGTGCTGGTTGGCGCCGGAGGTGACGCTCCAGGTGACGAGCGTATTCGTCTGCACGGAGAGCGCGGACGGGGCGAAGCCGGTGTCCGAAACGATGATCGTCGAGAAGTGCGCAGGCGGCTTGGGGCCGGTGCTGCTCCCGCCGCAGGCGGCAACGAAGGCGATCACGACGAAGGGCAGAACGAGACGTACCCGCATGACTGAACCTCCGAAAGAGTGCGGACGGCCTTCACAGATGACGGCCATCGGGTGAGTATCAAAGTTTTCCATGCGGCTTCGCTGTCGCGCACGCGCCACCGCTCTAGCGCTTCCCGAGCAAGAGTTCTGCCCGCGCGAATTCGATGGACATTTCGGGTCTCCGCTTGCGCGATCCTGCTGATACCTCCCATTGCGCCGGCCGGCCTCGCGGCTCAGACAGGTCGGCCCCAAAGGCGTGCAGTAGCTACTACCGTGAGCATAGAGAATAAGCGTCTCCTGGCGACCTTCTCCCCCGCCGCCGCCCTTGGCGCGGGCGTCGACGGGCACGGGAAGGGAACCATTCGCGACATCTATACGCCGCAAAACATAGCAGAAATGCGCTCAGCCGGACTCAGCCGTTTGACCTACCGTCTCCGCACTGAGTTGGGCATCGAGGCGTGGCATTGGAACCCCGTGGGGCAATGGAGCGATGCCGCCCGCATCAGAGGATACTGGATCTCCGATTCCGCGTCGGCATCACAGATCACGATGACGCACGGCTACAGGCTCCCGCGCCGAGGCAACACGATCGACCAGGCCGACAACACGGGATACTCCCGCCTGGACGACGGCGACACCGCCACCTTCTGGAAGAGCAACCCATATCTCGATCCCGCGCTCGACCGCGAGGATCCCACCGCGCACCCGCAGTGGGTGCTCGCCGACCTCGGCTCCATTCAGGGCGTCTCCTCGATGCGCGTCGCGTGGGCCGATCCCTTCGCCACCGACTTCCACGTGCAGTATTGGAAGGGCGAGGTCGTCGACGACATCGACGAAAGCCCGGAAGGGCGCTGGGTCACCTTCCCGCACGGGGACGTGCGCGCGAGCGCCGGTGGCGACCAGCGCCTCACTCTCGCCAGCACTCCGATCGCGACGCGCTTCGTGCGTCTCATCCTCACCGCGAGCTCTCATACCGCGCTCGCGCACGCAAGCGATGCGCGCGACTCCGCTGGCTACGCCATTCGCGAGCTCTGGATCGGTCGCGCACGTCCTGACGGCGCGATCATCGACCTGCTCCGCCACGGCACGTCGCGCACGACGCAGAGCGTCACGTATGCATCGTCCACCGATCCGTGGCACCGTGCCTCCGACATCGATCTCGAACTCGAGCAGGCGGGCTTCGATCGCGTTGTGAAAAGTGGCTTGACGAATGGCGAGCCGATGATGATCCCGGTGCCGGTCCTCTTCTCGACGCCGGAGGATGGCGCGAATGAGCTCCGCTTCCTCGCCGCCCGCGGCTACGCCTACGATCGCGTCGAGCTGGGCGAAGAGCCCGACGGGCAGTACGTCACTCCCGAAGACTACGCGTCGCTTTATCTGCGCTGGGCGAGCGCACTGCACGCCGTCGCCCCCCGCGCCACCCTCGGCGGTCCCAGCTCGCAGAGTCCGGAGAGCGAGGTGATGATGGCGTGGCCCGAGGACTCCGCCGGCGCGCCGTGGATGACGCGCTTTCTCTCCGTGCTCGAGCGCCGGCACCGCGCTGATGACTTCGGCTTTCTCTCCTTCGAGTGGTATCCATTCGACGATGTCTGCGCACCGACGGCGCCGCAGCTCGCCTCTGCGCCCGCGCGACTCGCCGAGGCGATGCAGCATCTCGAAGCGCAGGGGGTGCCGCGCGCGCTCCCGAAGGTGATCGCGGAATACGGCTATTCGGCGTTCGCGAGCAGAGCGGAAGTGGACATCGAGGGCGCGCTGTACGACGCGGACTTGCTCGGCCACTTTCTTTCGCTCGGCGGCGCCACCGCATTTCTCTACGGCTACGAGCCGACGTACCTCGACGAAGATGCGCGCTGCAGCGCGTGGGGAAACAACGCGCTCTTTCTCGCGACGAGCCGTCGAGATATTCGGCATCCGGTTGCCGCGTATCACGCGATACATCTTATTACACACGAGTGGCTAGAGCCGGGATCGCGCGCGCACGCGCTGTACGCGGCGTCGCCGACACTCGCAAGCGGTGCGCGCGACACGCTCCTCTCGACCTTCGCGGTGAAGCGACCCGACGGCCGTTGGGCCGTGCTCCTCGTCAACCGCGACGCGACTCACGCGCGCAGCGTACGGATCCGTTTCGTCGGCGCCGGCGACAGCTCGGCGGCGCCATTCGCGGGCGTACACGACGAATGGCTCTTCTCGCGTGCACAGTACCGCTGGAGAGCGAACGGTGCCGATGGCCACCCGAATCCCGACCGTCCTCCGCTCCATCGCTCGACGCGCGACGAAACGGTCGTGCTGCCGCCGTACTCTCTCGCCGTGGTACGAACGCACTGACCGCTAACAGAGCTTCATTTGCATCGCGATGCCGATATTTGCGACATTTCGGGCGCACGTGACGCACGCCGTACCTTCCTGCACATCGGACGAACCTTGATGACGCCTCTCGCCCTGCGACTGCGCGCATTTGCGACAATCTCTGCACTCGCCATCCTGACGCCCGTTGCGCTCGACGCGCAGGACACCACCGCGCACGTCGATACGGCTGCTCGCATCACCGACTCGCTGGCTCGCCAGAGACAGGACTCGATGGCGCGAAACATCCAGCTGCTCGCGCCGGTCGTCACGGTGAGCCGCGACGTCGGCCGATCGGTGCTCGACCTTCCGTACGCGATCACGAGCGTGCGCCCGGATAGCCAGCGTCCGGGGCAACAGCATCTCGCGGCCGATCAGGCGCTCTTCGGGCTTCCGGGCGTCGTCGTCGCAACGCGCACGAATCCGTCGCAGGACGTGCGGATAGCGGTTCGTGGCTTCGGCTCGCGCTCCTCCTTCGGTGTGCGGAGCGTTCGCATTCTTCGAGATGGCATGCCGCTCACGAACGCAGATGGCCAGACGCCGCTCGACTATCTGGACCTGGAGACGGTCGGCCGGATCGAGGTGATTCGCGGCACCGCTGCATCGCTGTACGGCAACGCGTCGGGCGGCGTCATCGACATTCGGAGCGCGGACGCGCCGACCGATGGCTTCGCGGCACAGCTCCGCTCCGAGGGCGGTTCGTACGAGACGTCGCGTTTCACGGGGCTCGTCGGTGGCACCTTCAACAACGGCAGCTACCAGGCAAACGTCGGACACACGTCGACTAACAGCTATCGCCAGTATTCCGCGCAGCGGCTCACGAACGGCTACGCGCGCGCGCTGTATACCGCGGGCGGCACGAACTTCGAGCTGCAGGCAATGGGGATCGACGAGCCGACAGCCCAGAATCCCGGCGCGCTCACGGCGGCGCAGGCGGACAGTGCGCCGTGGATAGCCGACCCGGCGCAGGTGCGCAAAAAGACACGCAAGGAAGTGACGATGGTGCAGAGCGGTCTCTCTGCGCGTCACGCACTGATGGGAACGGGCGAGCTGTTCGCGCAGATCTACGGCGGCGGACGCTCGCTCTATAATCCGCTCACCTTCGCGATCGTGAAGGTCGAGCGCGCCCAATGGGGCGGCGGTGCGCGCGCGACCGCACCGCTCAAGCTCTTCGGTCTCGACAACCGCGCGAGCATCGGCGTCGACATTCAGGGCGTGAGTGATCACCGCTTCAATTGGGCGAACTGCAACGGGCTCGCGTCACCGACGGCAGCGTGCACGGATCTCGCCAACGAGCAGGGCGCGCGCTCGCTCGACCAGCAGGAAAAGGTCTCGAGCGTCGGGCCGTATCTGCGCGACGAGGTGACCTTTGGCGAGCGCTACACGCTGAGCGCCGGCATCCGCGCCGACTACGTGAAGTTCGAGGTCGATGACCATTTCCCGGTGTCGCCATCGAATCCTGATGACTCCGGGAACCGCACGCTGCACGCGTGGAGCCCGATGGTCGGCTTCGTCGCGAAGCTCTCGCCGCTGCACTCGGCCTACGCCAACGTCTCCCGCGCCTTCGAAACGCCGACGACGACGGAGCTCGGCAACCAGGCAAATGGATCGGGGGGCTTCAACCCCGACCTGCAGCCGCAGCTGTCCACCACGTACGAGATAGGTCTCAAGGGAATCGTGCTTTCGCGCGTGCAGTACGATCTCGCCGGATTCGACACCGAAGTGCACGATGAGCTGATCGCCTTCGAGGTGCCGGGCGGCAACGGACGCACGTACTATCGCAACGCGGGTAAGACGCGCCGCGAGGGAATCGAGGCGGCGATCCAGACCGATGTCGACGCGTTCACCATCGCGGCCTCGTACACCTACTCACACTTCCACTTCCGCGACTACGTCGTCGATTCGTCGAACTACGCCGGCAACACGATTCCGGGAATTCCCGTGCATCAGGTGCAGGCCAGCGCGACGTACCGTTATCGAAGCGTGTTCGCGACAGTCGAGGGGCAGGGGAAGTCGAAACAGTATGTCGACGATCGGAACAGTGCGCAGGCGGCGGGCTACGCGATCATGAATCTTCGCGCGGGTGGCACGGCACTCTTCGGGCGCCCTTGGCTTGCCCCCTCGATCGGGCTGCAGAACGTCTTCGACAAGCACTACATCGCGTCGGTGGCGATCAACGCCGCTGCCGGGAAGTACTACGAGCCCTCGCCTGGACGCGCGCTCTATCTGCAGCTCACGGCGGCCTTCGGCCACTAACGCCGAGGGTTATCCGCCGTGAATCAGGCCGTAGCAGAGTAGTCCCAACACGAGCAGCGAGCAGCCGACGTACATCCAGTCGCGCTCGCGGGCGAAGCCGATCACCGAGATGAATACGCGCGCGACTGGTGTCGCGATCAACAGCAGCACGCCGAGCTGAATGATCGAGGCGCTGTCGAGGCGCGTGACGCCGGCGATGACGCCGCTCACCGTTCGCAGCCCAGCGGGCTCGCCCGCGAAGATGTGATAGCTCGTCGGCGCCATCCCGTGCGCCGCGAGATACATGATTCCGCCGATCAGCGTCACTGCGGCCGAGAGGATGACGCCCACACGCAGGAGCGTCCCGAGCCGCTGCTCGAGCTCGAAATCCTCATGCGCGTTTCCCATGGTGGACTCGCTCATATCCGCTTCGTCAATCCCTGAAAGAGCATCTCGCACGCGAGCGCGACCATCACCACCGTGAACAGCAACCGGAGCGGCTTCACACGCACGCGCGTGAGCAGTCGCGCACCGATCGTCGCGCCTACGAGCACGCCGAGCACCACCGGCATCACGAGGACGGGATCGATGTAGCCGCGATGCAGATAGATGCCGGCGCTCGCGGCCGCCGTCACGCCGATCATGAAGTTGCTCGTCGTCGTCGAGACCTTGTAGGGCAGGTGCATCGCGCGGTCCATCGCGAGCACCTTCACGACCCCCGAGCCGATCCCGAGCAGCGCCGACAGTATCCCGGCCACGAACATCATCGCGAAGCCGGCGGGCACGTGCTCCACACCGTAGCTCACGAGTGTGCCGTCCTGCGGAAAGGTCGAGCCCAATCGGAGACGCTCGCCGAGCGTGCCGGGCGCGGTCTTCGCGATATGCTCGACGCGAGGGCGCATGGACTGCGCCGCCGAAAAGAGCAGCACGACCCCGAAGATCACGGCGAGCGCCGATGATGAGACGTAGATCGCGACCACCGTCCCGATCAGCGCACCGACCGTCGTCGCAATCTCGAGGAACATCCCGACCCTGATGTTCGTGAACCCTTCCTTCACGAACGCGGCCGCCGCGCCCGAGGAGGTCGCGATCACGCACACCAGCGACGCACCGATCGCGTAACGGATCTCGACGCCGAGGCCGAGCGTCAGCATGGGGACGAGGATGACGCCGCCGCCAAGTCCGGTGAGCGCGCCGACCAGCCCCGCGAGCAGCGCGCCCGCGAGCGTCAGCAGCGTAAAAGTGAGAGCGTGCATCCGCCTCGGGCGTCTGAAGTGCGCTAAGTGTACGCGCCGTCTCCAAATGCAGCAACGCGCTCGCTTTCCTAGATCGACGCGACACGCCAGATTGTGGGGCGCTTACCGGGGAGCGAGATGTCCGAGGCCGACGGAACGCACGAGACCGAGCAGCGCGGCGCGTGGGGAGTGCTCGCCATCCTCACCTCGATCAACCTGCTCAACTACATCGACCGCTTCGTCTTTCCGGCGGTGTCGGAGAGCATCAAGCGCTCGGCGCTCGCGCCATCCGACACGCAGATCGGCCTGGGCTCGACGGCTTTTCTCGCGGTGTATCTCATCGCGGCGCCGTTCTTCGGCGCGGTCGGCGATCGGTCGCAGCGGATGCGTTGGGTCGCGGGCGGAATTTTCCTCTGGAGCGCCGCGACCGCGCTCGGCGGCTTCGCGCGCACGATGCCGGAGCTCATCGGCGCGCGCTCGCTCGTCGGCATTGGGGAGGCCGCATACTCGGCGATCGGCCCCGCGATCCTTGCGGACTATTTCACGGAGAAGACGCGCGGGCGCGCCTTCGCGATCTTTTTCGCAGCGGCGCCCGTCGGTGCGGCGCTCGGCTACGGTGTCGGCGGCTTCGTCGATGTTCACTGGGGGTGGCGTCAGGCCTTCTTCGTGACGGGGGTGCCGGGAATGCTCGTGGGGTGGATGCTGCTGCATCTGCGCGCGCCAAAGCAGTCGGCGATGGATACGGCGATGACGCGTAAGGGCGCGGCTGGAGCCATGCACAGCTACCGTTTCCTCCTGCGGGACGCGCAGTATCGCCTCACGGTGCTCGGCTACGCAGCCTACACCTTCGCCGTGGGCGGGATCGCCGCCTGGATGCCGGTGTTCGTGCAGCGCGCGCACGGCGTGAGCAGCGCGGTGGCGAACAGCCAGCTGGCGATCATGCTCGTCGTCACGGGGATCGTCGGCTCGCTCGGCGGCGGGTGGATCGGCGACCGCCTGCTAAGGAGGAACCGCGAGGCGTACCTCTGGCTCTCGGCGATCACGACGCTCCTGGCGGCGCCGCTCGCATTTATTGCCCTTACGACTGCAAATACCACCGTGTATCTGGTTACGTTATTCGCGGCGGAGCTGCTCATCTTTACCTGCACTGCGCCGATCAACTCGAAGCTGATCGACATGGTTCCACCGCGGATGCGGGCCGCGGCGATGGCGCTCTGCATCTGCACGATCCATCTGCTGGGTGATGTTCCTTCGCCAACGCTCATCGGCTGGATTTCCGATCGAGCATCGATTCAGCAGGGTGTACTGGTGATCCCCGTCGCAGTAGTCGTGAGCGGGGCAATATGGATGCTGGCCGCGTGGCGCGGTGGCCGGCTCACAACCGCACAAGTCGTCGAGGCCTGAGATGATCGAATCGCACTCCCCCGAGCTCCTCTACCTGCTCTCAGGAGATCCGGCAGAGCTTGCGGAGATGCTGTCTCAAATGCGACCGGTGGATGTGGCCGAGGCGCTGAGCCGATTGCATCCGGATGCTGCGGCGCAGCTGATCAAGGCGCTGCCTTTCGATCTCGTCGTCCAGGTATTCGACGAGCCGGAGCTGGAAGGACGCGCCGAGATCTTCCAGAAGATCGATGCGGCGTCCGCGGCGCCGCTGCTCGAGGCGATGTCGGCGGATCAGCAGGCGGATCTCTTTCGCGAGCTCTCGCCGGCGGAGCGGGACCGCCTCGCGAAGCCGCTCGACGCGCCCACGCGCAGCTCGCTGGCGCTGCTGCTGCGCTACCCGCCGGAGGTCGCTGGCGGAATCATGACGACGGAAGCCGTCACGGTGCCGTTCGACTGGACGGTGGAGCAGACGCTCCAGTACATCGTGAGCGTGGGCGGTGCGAAAGAGACGGTCTACACGATCTTCGTGCTCGATGGCCAGCAGAAGATGATCCACGTCGTCTCGCTGCGTCAGCTGATGATGGCGGACCGGAACGCGAAGATAGTGGAGATCGGCCCGCGGCGCGTCCCGCTCACCGTGAAGCCGACGACCGATCGCGAGGAC
>JBDTJH010000185.1:0-2871 GCA_039935955.1 Gemmatimonadaceae bacterium | reverse complement strand
CGAGCTGCAGCTGTCCGACGTTCGCGGTCGTTATCTCGGTGAGCGGCGAGTAGCGAGTGCCTCCGTAATCGCGCGACGGCATCGTCCAGTCGCCAGCGCCGGCTCCCGGCGGCAGCCAGCCGTCGCTCGGCGCGGCGGCGTTGCTCGCTCCTGCTCGATTCGCGACCGGCTCACCAGCAGCAACCCGCCCCGCGTCCTCCCGGTTGCCACAGGCGAGGATCATGAACGAGATGGCGACGATCGCAGTGATCTTCATCTGATACGGACTCTGGCGATCTGGCGAGCGCAGGTGTGATGATCCACGAGTCGCCACGGAAGGAGTGTGTTACTTCTGACTCTCACTTATTCGACAAGCATATTGTGTTCCAGATTACAAACGTGATTGTACATTGCTGCGCAAAAATCTTCGTCGATTTTTTAAGCGCTCCTTCGTTACTTCGAAAGAGCTCGCTTCATCTGCGTCGCGCGATTCTCGAGTCGCTCGCGCGACGTCAATGCGCCGTCGCCCCCTTGAGCTTGTTGAGAAAGCTCGCGCCAGCTCCGGCCTTGCTGCTGTCGCCCGATCCGCCGAGCATGCCGCCGAGAATGCTGGAAATCGTGAGCTTCTTGTAGCTCGCGGGCGGCGTGAAGAGCGAGTCCGGCTGCGGACCCTCGACGATGTTGCGCATCTCCATTCCGTCGCCGTCCGACTCCGCCGTCTTCGTGAGCAGGTGAAGCTTGTCGTCGACCCAGATCGTCATCGGCTTGTCCTTCGGATCATTCGACGTGACCGCCCACTTCTGCGACGAGCGTCCGTTCACGCTCTCGGCGCCGAGGCTCTTGCACGTGTACTGCGGGGGCGGATTGTTCTTGTCCTGCTTGATGTACGAACCGAACGGATTGATCGCGCTGTTCCACTGCGTGCACGGATCTCCGTTGCCCGCGGGGCGCAACACGCGCATCAGCGGCGCGAAGGCAACGGTGACGAGCGGGGTGAACATCCCCGCGTCGATGTACTGCTTCGACGGATCGTTGACGATGAGCGTCGTGCCGTGCCCCGGATCGACCACGATCGCTCCGATGCTGGTCGTATCCTCGGACTGGAGCCGTATCTTGCCGTCGCCGAGGTAGATTCGCGAGAGTGGCTTGGTCGGATTGGCAGGATCGAACATCTTTGCCGAGAAGGAGACGCCGTTGAAGGCGTCGGCGGAGCCTGCGATCTCCTTGCCGATGCAGCCGGAGAGCAGTAGCGCGGCGATGACCGCTGCGGGAGCGATCAGATTGGGAATGCGGAAGGTGTGCATGGCTCTCCGTTCGGTGGCTGGCTCGACAAGTTGTGTAGCGGCTCTCCGGTGCGCCACACTAGGAGCTTCCGGTTATCCGTGCGTCTCTTGCGCGTTACCGGAGCCGGCAGAGCCTTCTTTGTTGCCGATCTCGCGCGGGAGAAGCGGTGTATGCCATGTATTCGGCGCGCCAGCGGGCACCGAACTGACGGCGGTCGTCACCCGCGATACGCCGCTTGTTCAACATCGTGGTCGTTGGCTCTGCCGCGGAGGTGCGCGCCGCGTTCGCGAAGGCCGGCTGGACGCTCGCCGTGCCGCTCGGGCTACGAGATCGATACGGTGCGATCGGTCTGGCTGATCGCCGCGACGCACGACATCGGTCTGATGTTCTCGGAGCAGCGGAAGACGTTCACGCACCGCGTCGATCCGAACGTCGACGCGGAACGTGACAAGGTGGTGAGCGACGGCGGTGCTGGTGCTTCGCGCTCCGTAGGCGAGCGGCCTCTCGCAGCCACTCGAACGAGGCAAGCATATTGCGTTCCCCGTCGAGCATCTCACCGTCATGTGGCGCACAGGGAAGCTTTTTCGCCAGTCTCTCGGCGCTAGAGCCAATTCTGGTGTGAAAGCTACGCTCTCTCGCTCACCGGGGTTTCAGCGATGAACGTTGATGTGAACATCATTTGGACGTCCCTTCAGCATATCGCAACCTCTGCGCTCGCAGCACTTCCGCGCCTGGTGCTTGGAGCCGTTCTGTTTGCCGTTTTCTTCTTCATTGCGAAAATAACTACGCAGCTCATTCGCCGCGCCGCCAACCGAAAGGGCGAAACACGCACGCTCGAAATCGCAATTGGCCGCATCGTACAAGTGCTCATCGTGACGTTCGGAGCCCTCGTGGCGCTCACCGCCGCGGTCCCGAGCTTCACCGCGGGAAGTCTGATCAGCGCGCTAGGCGTGGGCGGCGTGGCAATCGGCTTTGCCTTCAAAGACATCTTTCAGAACTTTCTCGCTGGACTTCTCATTCTCATCACGAAACCCTTTCGCGTGGGAGATCAGATTTCGTTCAAGGAATTCGATGGAAACATCGAGGATATTCAAACCCGTGCCACGTACATCAAGACTTACGATGGCCGCCGCGTGATCATCCCGAACAGCGAGCTGTTCACAAATTCGGTTACGGTGAACACCTCTTTCCCTCGCAGACGCTCGCAGTACGACGTCGGCATCGGCTACGGCGACGACATCGACAAAGCGCGCGCCATCATGCTCAAGGTGCTGACCGACGCCAAAGGAGTCGACCCCGACCCGCACGCGGATGTCATCGTGGTAGCGCTTGCGGATTCGACCGTCACGCTGCGAGCGCGATGGTGGAGTGATTCGCGCATGGTCGACGTGCTGATTGCTCAGGATGAGGTGCTGACCAACATAAAGAACGAGCTGACTGCCGCGGGTATCGATTTGCCCTTTCCCACGCGCCAGATTCTTCTCCACGACCAGACGGAGAAATCGGACGGCGATCGCGCGACGCAGCGAGAAGGGTGGCCGAAATCGCCGGACGCGTCGAAGAATCCGGGACGGTCCAATCGGTACGTGCCGACGAACGCGGAATCGT
>JBDTJH010000184.1:0-3842 GCA_039935955.1 Gemmatimonadaceae bacterium | reverse complement strand
GCTGCAGTCGCTGCGCCGGATCGAGGACGTCGACGTCGCTGCCTTCAACAAGATGATGAAGGAGCTCGACGTGCCGGCGGTGACGGTGCACACAACTCCGATCAAGGCGCCGCCGGTCGTGATGTAGAAGGCCCCGCGCTCAGTCGTCGCAACGGGCTGGCACGATCAGCGTCGACCACTGCGCCGAGTGCGCCAGCTTCATTGAAAGAGGGCCGTGGGCCAACCGGTCCAGCAACGAATGCTCCCCGCTGCCCACAGCAAGCAGGTCTGCATCCATCGCGTGCGCGCAACCCTCGATCGAGGACTGCACGTCGCCGTGAAGAACGACGGACGTGATTGTCATACGCGGAGCCGCGACGAGATCGCCGAGTATGCGCTCGAGCTTCGCTCGTACGGCGGCAGAGTTGCTCGGCGTCACGTGCACCAGACACAACGTGCCATCGTCCTCGAGCAGCTCGCGAGCGATGTGCGCTGCGCGAATGCTCGCGGCACCGAAGTCCACAGCCACCACGATGCGGCGCGGCAGATGCCCGAACAACTCGGGCCGCACCGCTAGCACTGGCACGCGCGCCCTCCGCACTATTTCCGCGAGCAGGTCTCGCGTAATCGCGCGCCATAGCACCCCATGGTAACGCAGCCCCATGACGATCAGTTCCGCGCGCTGGCTTCTCACGCGCTCGACGATCGCGTCTATTGGAGCCTTGTTCGTGACATGGACCGCCCATTCCACGTCTCCCGCCTCCGCCGACAGCAGCTTTTCTACGGCGGCGCGGCACTCTTTCAAGTAGTCGGAGCGGAGATGCTCTTCCATTACGGTGTCCGCCAGCTGAGACATCGACGTCTCACCCGCAGGCGCATCGCCTAGGGCGCGGAGGACGCTCGGCACCGCACCCCTCGCGCGCGCGAGCACCTGCGTCATCCGAATCGCTGCGAAGGACGCCTCATCATCGGCCAGCGCGAGAAGCAGAGGAAAGTGAGTTCCAAGTGCGCTAGCCTGTGCGTTGGCGTCGAGCGAAGCCGCGATCAAGGTCGCGCCATTTTCCTTCGAGGTTGTTCCAGCGAGGTGCGGCATGGTTCACCTTCGATTGTGATTCCAGCAGTACATTGTGTAATAGCCGAGAGTTCGGTGTCTTTCCTACGCGCGGCCGAATGGCGAAGCCAGCTCTATCGACCGTCGTGTGGATGAGCGGGAAGTGCGCGCGCCGCCAGATGCGCCACCGCGAGTGATTCCTGCGCTCAGAAGGCGAGCCACAGAAATACGAACAGCGCATCATTGTTGCTCGCTCTACGACCAAAGCCATCGTACGAGTCGGATGCACCGTTGAACTTTCCGTACGCGGTATACTGCATGCCGAGTCGCGTATTCTCCCAGGCATTGAAATCGAACTCGCCGATCCCGCCGTACGAGCTCGGCGAGCCGTTCGCGCTTCCGGCGATCGACCCTGTCGGGTAGAGGAGGACGTCGCTAGTGCCCGAGGTGTTGAAATATCCAACCGTGAAGGTGGCACGTGTGGACGGCATGTACGACGCATTCGCGCGAAATACCTTGAGAGTGTTGTGCAGATTTGCCGCACCCGGCGCCTCCCCACCCGCGAGGGCGTCGAGCGTCTGCGACTCGTGAATGAACGTCGAGCGCACGACTACGACTCCGTTCTGCACCATCCGCTCGAATTGCAAGTCGGCTGCAGCGTCGCTGTACTTGTCGGTCGGTCCTGACACTCCCGTCGGGTACAGCCGGCCACTGAGCCCGTACGTGCCAAGCATGACGTAGTTGCGGCCGAATTGGTGCTGCAGCGCGAGGCGCCAGTAGGGGATCACGTTGTGCGCGACGCTGCTCGAGCTCGCGTCGAGCGGAGCGGCGACGCCCTGCTGCGCCGATCGATACGCGGTCAGTTCCGCGTACACCAGCTGATGCCACAAACCGTATCCGCCGAGACCGACCACCTGCTGTCCGAGCGCGCCATCGACCAGCGTGCCAGCCGTCGGAGTGGGCGCAGCGCTGCTCGTCATGAACGGAAAGCTCCACGCCGGTACGGTATTCCAGACATCCTGCATTGTCGGATTGTTGTTTAGCGTAACGCCGTAGAGCAGTTCCTGCGAAAAGAGATGTGTGCGGTCAGCGAAACGGAATTCCGTATTGTCGATCCCGATGGACCCATCGGGCGCCGCGTAGGTGATCTGCACGAACGCGCCCACTTTCGGCGTGATCTCTCCGGCGAGAAACACGCTCAACTGATCCGGAAAGACCGCCGAGTTGTTCTGTGTTCCCGGCAGCATCTTCGCCAGGTGCGTGATCGACGTGACCGCCATTGCTGAAATCGGCGGGAAGGGCGCGAGCTTAAGCGACGGGCGCGATGTGTCTCCGGCGTTGATCGTCGCCAGCCCCGTCAGCGTGTAGCCATTGAGCTTGAACAAGCGTCCGAACGGCGTGAGCTGCGGGAATCCGTAGTGACACGAGCTGCAGGCGAGCTTCGTCTGCCGCGAAAATCCCGGAATGCGTCGCAAGCGAAGGGCGCGTAACTCGGCGCTCGAAGGAAATACTACACGGCGCGCATCGATATACGGCAGGAGCGAGTCCCGCTCGGCCGGAGTTACCACGGGCGTCTCCGCGCCAGCCCGCCCCGCACCCACGACTGCAGCCAGCACGATGGTGAGAGCAACCACGACTTTCATCCCCAGGCGACGCGCAGCCTCGGAGTGCGGAATAGAAGACATGGTTCCCATTGTTCACCTCTCGAACGTGCGTGTGGTCCGTCTACTTCGCGGATGTTCCTACCGTCATCGTGCCCTTCATGCCGACGCTCTCGTGTGGATCACAGATGAACTCGTAGGTGCCATCGATGAAACGCGCATCGACGACCAGGTTGTATGTTGCGCCGTCACCAATCACATATGATCCAGTCGCATCGGTGCCCAGCTTGGCGCCTTTTGGAGTCTGCTTGAAATGCACGTTGTGTGGCGCCGTACTCGATTGCACGAAACGCACGGTATCCCCGCGCTGCACCGAAAAGGCTGCCGGCTCGAAGGCGAAATGACCGCCCGGCTTTTCGACCATTTTTATCACGACGAGGTGCGCCGCTGATTGCGCGCGCAGCGAAAAGAGCGCTGGCATCAGAAAGAGCGCCGCGGCGGCCAGGAGGCCGACGCGAAACGAAACGACTCGAATAACACTCACTGGAAACTCCGGAAATGAGAAAACAGAGTTCCCGCGCCAGTTGCAATCGGAGTCATCCATATCATGGCGTGTTGCGATCGCCACTCCCCGACGCGGGTCAGCTCTGCAGCTGAATATTGCGCGGTGCGCCGGAGCCTAGCTGTCAGGCGATTCCCGTTTCTTTCGCGGTATTTCCCTTACGAGCGCATCCGACGCAGATCGACGCTCTGGCGACCGTACAGCTCATGCGTGGTCAATGCTCCCGTTGTCACG
Source organism: Gemmatimonadaceae bacterium (assembly GCA_039935955.1). Taxonomy (GTDB): domain Bacteria; phylum Gemmatimonadota; class Gemmatimonadetes; order Gemmatimonadales; family Gemmatimonadaceae; genus FEN-1250. The sequence goes on along the minus strand of JBDTJH010000184.1, from coordinate 415 downwards.
ACCCGTGCGGCGGCGTCGCGATCCCCGGAGGAAGTCCCGCCGGCGCGGTCGGAAGGGTGAGTATCGGCGCATCGTGAACGATCTTTCCGCCGAGATACGACGTCCACGCCGCGGTGCCGAACCCAGCGACTGCTCCGATGACGACGAGCGCACGCATCCACGCCGGAATGGGCTCATCACGCTGCTTGAGTGCGCGCCACCATCCATACGCGCAAAGTGCTCCAACGATCATCAGCACGATCATCGTGATTCCCGCCGCGTTGTCGTGCGCGTCGATGACGCCCTTCCGGATGTACCACGGGTCGTGCAGCGCGTGATCGGCCTCGTCACCCGTGAAGTGCACGGGATAGGCGGTCAAGCCCGCGACCGTCAGCGTCCCCATCGCGTAGAGCCACAACCCGCGCCGCCCGGTCAG
>JBDTJH010000183.1:0-5188 GCA_039935955.1 Gemmatimonadaceae bacterium | reverse complement strand
ATCGAATCCGATGAGATTCCCCGTGAGGGTCGAGTTTGGGCCTGAGACATCCAGGATCGATACGGTTCCCGAGGGACCGAAGGAACCCGTCGCAGCTACGGTAATCGTGCGCGGCGTGGGAGTGGGGCTCGTGATGCTGTCGCTGCATGCCGAAAGCACACAAGCGACGAGGATGAGGGAAAGACCGGCAAATGCTTTCATGGCGCAGCTCCTTCAGAGGTACAGTAGATCTCGTGAGCCAGAAAGCGCGCTGGAGTGTGAGCGTGCCTGGATGTACGGCGATATGCAGTAATCGCACCGAAACACGAAGTACAGAAGAAAGGTGGTTCAGCCACCACGAGATGGACGTTGAGGTGTCTTCCTCAAGCTCGCGCTGGCTCTGGCGAGTGAGAACCCCGGGCGATTATTGCGGACGTGCGCGGCGACTCAATGAGCGAATCAGCGGAACATTGCTCGAAGCTGGCCGCAGCTCTCTCCCTCAGCTTCGATGACACGAGGGCATTCACGGAGGAATAAAAAAAGCGAAGATTCGACACCTCCCACCAGATGTCCCTCCGGAGGATCGTGCAAGCGATCGTTCAATCTGGGCCTAACTTGTTCTGCTGCTTGAGTGGCCAGGGAGGGAATTGAACCCCCGACACGCGGATTTTCAGTCCGCTGCTCTACCAACTGAGCTACCTGGCCAGAAGAGAGCGTAAACTAGTGTCCCGATTGGGCTTCCTCAAGTCGTCCTGACGCCCGCGCTCCCACTATAGTACTGCCCCGACCAAATAACGTCACATTCGCTAGCTCCCGTCGTCGAGTCGCTTCTAGCTGATCAGCTCCATTCCCGACGCGGTGGTCGCGGTACGTCTGTTGGTCAAGACAATCCTAAGCCGTAGCGATCGTCATGCTCGCGTTCGCACCGCTCGGATCGATCATCTTCTCGGCGCTCCTGATCGCCGGCAAGCTCTAGCCGATCCTGCTCGCCGCGGTGCTGCGCGCCGAGCGAATCGCGTCGCGGAGCTCGCGCACGGCGTCGCGTATCGTCTGCTCCGACATGCGTGCGTAGCCCAGTAGCAGCGTTGCGTTCGCGGCGCGCGGGACGAGTCGATGCTGCGCGAGAATCTCGAGCGCGATGCCGCGGCGCCGAGCCTCCTCGAGAATCGCGCGCTCGTCGTCGTCCGCACTCAGCTCCACGGTCGCGTGCAGCCCCGCAGCGATCCCTCTCACCGTCGCCTCCGGCATCTCTGCCGCGAGCGCATCGAGGAGCGCATCGCGCCGCGCGCGATAGCGCAGTCGCATGCGACGCAGATACCTGTCGATCTCCCCTCGAGCAAAGAGCGTGGCTAGCACATGCTGCTCGATGCGCGCAACGCCATTGTCCGCGAGCCGCTGCTCGCGCTGTACCGCCGCGAGCATGTGCCGTGGCACGACCATCCACCCGATGCGGAGCGCCGGTGTCAGCATTTTACTCGCGGTACCGCAGTACACGACGCGCTCCGGCTCCAGCGACTGCAGCGCACCCACCGGCGCCCGATCATATCGAAACTCGGCGTCGTAGTCATCCTCGATCGCCACCAAGTCCCTCGCGCGAAGCCACGCGAGCAGCGCGGTGCGACGGGCACCGCTCATCACGACGCCGATCGGAAACTGATGTGCGGGTGTGACGAGCACCGCGTCCGCATTTGCGCGCTCGAGCGCGTCGATGTTCATCCCACTGTCGTCGACGGCGATCGGCGCGAGCTTGAGCCCTGCGGCGACGATCGCGTCCCACTCGGTGTAGCCCGGATCCTCCACCGCGAGTCGCATCGCCCCCATTGCGACGAGCGCGCGACACGCGAGCACTCGCGATTGTGCGAAGCCGCTCGTTATGACGATCTGTTCGGCGTCGCACACGACGCCGCGCACCCGGCCGAGATATTCGGCGAGTGCGACACGCAGCACCTCACACCCGTGCAGCTCCAGGGAGCCGAGATCGACATCGCGCATCGTCGCGAGCGCATCGCGCGTAGCAGCGAGCCACGCGGCGCGGGGGAACCACGAGAGATCGGGAATCGCGGGAAGGAAATCGTAGCGCACGCGCGGCTCGCGGCGCGGAGCGGCTCTCGCCCGCACGATCGCGCCCGACACCGCTAAAGTCGGCGCCGCCGTAGAGACGCGGGGCCGAGCGCCTTGGCGCAGAGTTATGTACCCTTCGGCGGCGAGCTGAGCGTACGCGTCGACGACGATCGGTCGGGACACGCCCAACTGGATTGCGAGATAGCGCGTGGAGGGGATTGGCTCGCTCCGGCGTAGCTTCCCACTGCGGATCGCTTCGCGGAGCTGGCGCTCGATCTGCGATCCGAGTTTTTCTTCGGCACCGCGTAGAATGCTCACAAGTGGCTCGAACGATTGTCTGGTCAACTATAATCGCGTAATAAGGCTATTTCGACTTTACCACTTTGTCCCTAATTTCGCCCCATGTCAAGCGCCTCCGTCCCCCGTCCCACCCTCCTCACCCGCCCGATGGTGCTCCTTTGCGCGGCCACCTTCGGCGCAATGATCTGCTTCTACCTCCTCCTCTCTGTCGTCCCGCAGTACGCCACCTCGATCGGCGCGTCCGGAATCGGCGCCGGACTCGCGACCGGCGCGCTCATGCTCTCCACCGTCGCCACCGAAGTCGCGTCCCCACGCATCATCGCCCGATTCGGGTACCGCGGCACCCTCGCCTCCGGCCTCGCCCTCCTCGGCGCCCCCGCCCTTGCGCTCCCGCTCGCGCACACGATGCCCGCGATCCTCGCGATCTGTCTCGTGCGCGGCGCCGGACTCGCGATCATCGTCGTGGTCGGCGGCTCGCTCGTCGCGCGAATAGTCCCGCCCGAGCGGCGCGGCGAAGGACTCGGGATCTACGGCATGGTCGCCAACATCCCCTCGATCCTCGGCCTTCCCCTTGGCGTCTGGCTCGCCGCGCACGCCGGCTATCCGACGGTCTTCGTAGTCGCGGGGTTCGCTTCGCTCGCCGGGCTGCTCGCGGTGCCGGGACTACCGGGGCTCGAGGCCGCGAAGGAAAAGCCCGTTGGCGTGCTCGCCGGCTTCCGCATGTCCGCGCTCGCGCGCCCCGCGGTCGTCTTCTCCGCGACGACGATGGCCGCCGGCGTCGTCGTCACCTTCCTTCCGCTCGCGGCGATTCACGCGTCGGAGAACGTCGTCGCGATGGCATTGCTCGTACAGGCCGCGACTTCGACGCTCACGCGATGGTGGGCCGGGCACCTCGGCGATCGACACGGCGCGGCGATGCTGCTTATCCCCGGACTGCTGCTGGCGACGTGCGGGATGTTCGCGCTCGTCTTCATCGCGACGACGCCGGCGATCATGATCGGAATGGTGCTCTTCGGCACCGGCTACGGCATCACGCAGAACGCGTCGCTGTCGCTGATGTTCGAGCGCGTGTCGTCGTCGGGATACGACGCAGTGAGCGCGGTGTGGAACGTCGCCTACGATGCGGGGATCGGCATCGGCGCCGTGGCCTTCGGCATCGTGTCGACGCACGCGGGATACCCGGTGGCGTTCGCGGTACTCGCGACGTTCATGCTCGCAATGCTGGCGCCGGCGTGGTACGACCGGACGCGCCCGGCCATTCCCGCACGTTAACCGCTCGTGACTTCCGGCGTGACCTCGAAGCGTTGCGTGTAACTCTTCCCGCTGACGTTCAGCCGAGCGGTGAATGCGCCGGTGTGTACCTGCAGCTTCTCATCTCCTGATGCAAAGGGACCGCCGGCCCCCTCGATCGTTGGCCACACGACGCGATGCATCCCGGCCGTCACCGGCAGCGGACCCGCCGGCGCCTGCTCCCAGATCGGGGAGATCCGCTTGATTCCATCGGCCTTCGGCGCATCGGGCGCGGGCGGCTTGATCTTCGCCGGTATCGTAGCGACCACTGCGGAGTGCGCGTTCAGGATCTCGATCGTCACCGGACCGCTCGCGGCACCCTTCAACCAGTAGTAGAGCACGACGCCTTCGACGCGCGTGTCCGTGTACGGCTCATCCTTCGGCCACGGCGTTCCGACATCGTCGCTCTGCGCCGTCGCCGCAACCGTGGCGGGCTTGAACAGATGCACATCCTCGTTCGCAAGCACCGAGTCGCGCTGGCGAAGAGGGGCGATGTCATCAATCACCCAGATGCCTCGGCCGTGCGTGCCGACGATCAAATCATTGTCGTAAATTTCGAAGTCCCGCACGGAGGTAACCGGGAGATTGAGCTGAAGCGGGCCCCAGCTGTCGCCGTCATCGATGGAGATGTACGCGCCGCGCTCCGTGCCGCACACGAGCGTCCGCGGCGACTTGGGATCTTCCTTGATGACGTGTACGTACTCGCCACTCGGCAATCCGTTGGTGATCGGCTGCCACGTCTTTCCCTTGTCTCGCGTGCGGTAGATGTACGGCTCGAAGTCCTGCAGCTGATGCCGGTCGACGCTTGCGTACGCGACGTCGATGTTGGAGTGCGATGCCTCGACGGTAGTGACGCGGCTCCACGCGGTGATCGAAGGCGGCGTCACGTTCGTCCACACACGGCCAGCATCGGCTGTGCGCCAGAGCTGTCCATCGTCGGTACCGACCCAGATTATCGGCGCGGACAGCGGTGAGGGCGCGATCGTGTAGATCACGCCGCGTTTCCCGTTTCGATCGACGTGCGCGGCCGCGACGGCATCAAGCGTCGGCGGTACGGCGGGGGCGACGCGTGTGAGATCCTCGCTGATTCGCGTCCACGTCTTCGCGCCATCGATCGTCCTGTAGAGAAACTGACTCGCGTAATAGAGCGCGTGCGGGTCGGCCTTCGAGAACACGAGTGGCTGCGTCCAGTCGGCACGATCGACTTCCTTACCGGGCGCCTTGGGAGCGGTCGTGCCGCGCAGCTGTTTGTTCGTCGCGAGATTCCAGCGCTCGCCCGTTCCGCCGAACACGATCCCCGGATGCAGCTGGTCGCCCGCGGTATAGCCGCTCTCGCCACCGGGGCCGATCGGCTCCCAGTCGTGCGTCGATATCTCCGCAAACTTTCCGCGCGACCGCACGGCGACTGCGCCCGAATCCTGTTGCGCGCCAGTCACCCAGTACGGCGTTCTGTAGTCGACGGAGATGTGGTACATCTGCGCCGTCGGCTGATTCATCCACGAGCTCCACGTCACGAGCTTTGCGTCGCCGCGAGCGCTGCGCGTGATGATCGCACCCT
>JBDTJH010000182.1:0-6586 GCA_039935955.1 Gemmatimonadaceae bacterium | reverse complement strand
GCGGCATCGTACTGACCCTCGTTATAGAGCTCGTGCGCCCGCTCGTCGTACTCCTCGGAACTCAAGAAGGGCGTGGCCATGTGGCGAGCTTCCTCCGACGTCGAAAGGTCTTGCCTATTTTAGTGTGCCGTAACGGCGAACTTCAATGCCCTCAGCGCGCGAGCGCCACTGCGATTGAGGCCGCCAGCGCTGCGTTCTGTTCCAGCAATGCCAGATTCACCTCGTGTGCCCGCCCTGATGTCGCCTTGTCGACGTATGCGAGCAGATAGGGAGTGACCGCTGCTCCGTGGATGCCGGCACGCGTACTTTCGCGTATCCCCTCTACTACAGCACGCTCGACCACCGAGCCGGGCAACGCGAACGGGGCCGGCGGGGGCTGCACGACGAGCAGCGCGGAGCTTCGTCCGAGCGCGCGCTGCGCCCGGTAGATCGCGACGATCTCCGTCGTGTCCGTTGCCTTTGAAACCGGTATTCCGCTTTCCACGCCATAAAAGGCGGGAAGCGCGTCAGTGCGGTAGCCGACGATCGTCACGCCGAGCGAGTCGAGGCGCTCCGCGGTCGCGCGCAGATCGAGGATCGCCTTCGCGCCCGAGCAGACGACGATGATCGGAGTGCGCGCGAGCTCGACGAGGTCGGCGGATTCGTCGTACGGCGGCGCGCGATGAACTCCGCCGATGCCGCCGGTCGCGAGCACCTGAATCCCGGCGAGCTTCGCGAGAGCGATGGCGGCGGCGACCGTGGTCGCGCCATCGATGCCGCGTGCGATCGCTAAAGGAAGATCGCGCGCGGAGACCTTCTCGATGCCGTCGCGGAGGAGGAAGCGCTCGAGCTCTTCGCCGGTGATCCCGGCGGCGGGGATGCCGCGCACGATCGCGGTGATCGCGGCGACGGCACCGCGCGACACGATGGCTTCGAGCATCGAGCGCGCAGCCGTGCGATTGGCGGGCACCGGGAGCCCCTGCGCGAGCACCGAGCTCTCGAGCGCGACCACCGCCCTCCCCTCCGCGATCGCCGTGGCGACCGCGGGGAGCGTCCTGACGATTCCGCTCACGCGGATCCCATCACGAGACCACTACGACAGCGGCTTCTGCGATTTCTCGCGCGCGGCCTTGAACTCCGCGTCTGCATTCCACGTCGGCGTGACCGGCGAGTTCGCGAGCGTGCGCGCGAACTTGAGCACGATGTTCGAGATCTGCGCCGTGCCGCTCAAGTCGAAGTCGGGACTGTACGCATCCGCAGGCTGATGATAGCGGTGCGCGTTGTAGTCCATGTTCGCTTTCTCGCCGAAGTCCTTCGGCTTCCCGATGTAGTCGTCGCCCGCGCCGATTGACACCGACGGGATGCCGACCTTGGCGAAGGAGAAATGATCGGAGCGGTAGAAGTGTCCCGCCTCGGGGTGCGAATCAGGCGAGAGCTTCATCCCTTGCGGACGGATCAGGTTCGCCAGCATCGGGCCGAGCGTCGACTTGTTGTCACCCATCACGTCGAGGTCGCGCACGCGGCCGTTCACCGTCACGACATCCATGTTGAGATCCGCCACGATGCTCGGCGCAGGCACGGTCGGATGCTCGCCGTAGTACTGGGAGCCGAGCAGCCCCGACTCCTCGGCGGTGACGAAGAGGAAGATCAGCGAGCGGCGCGTCGTCGGGAGCTTCGCGGCGGCGCGCGCGATCGCAAGCACCGACGCGACGCCAGTGCCGTTGTCGACCGCGCCGTTGTAGATCGAGTCGCCGTTTACGGGGACGCCGATGCCGAGATGATCCCAGTGCGCGCTGATCGCGACATACTGGTTCTTGAGCTTCGCGTCGTGTCCGCGCACCACGCCGACGACATTCGAGCTCGAGAGGTGATTCACGCTGTTGTGCGCCGAGAAGTCGATCGTGATGCCCGTGCTCACCGGCTTGAAGTCGCGCGACTCGGCGTCCTTGCGCAGCTGCGCCATGTCGAGTCCCGCAGGCTTGAGGAGCGCGGTGGCGGCGCTATCGGTGATCCAGCCGCGCATCCCGAGCGGAGGCGGTGACGCCGCGTCGCGCGGAAGCATGCGCTGCTCGCCGCTCCACGAGCCGACGACGGTGTGCCACGGATAGCTCGCGGATGCAGTGGTGTGCACGATGAGCACGCCGACCGCGCCGCGGCGCTCGGCTTCTTCGTACTTGTAGGTCCAGCGGCCGTAGTACGTCATGGCCTTTCCGCCGAAGAGCTTCGGCTCGGCAGCCGTCGCGGGCGGATCGTTGACGAGGACGAGGAGGATCTTTCCCTTGAGATCCATTCCCTTGTAGTCATCCCATTTGTACTCGGGCGCGGAGGCGCCGTAGCCGACGAAGACGAGCTCACCGCTCGCCATGCTGTTCTCGACGGCGGAGCCGGCGAAGACAACGACATCGTCGGGCGAGTGAAGCGTCATCGTCGACTTCCCGCTCGCCGTCACCTTGATCGATGCGGGATCAGCTTTCACAACATCAATGGGGACGGTCTGAAAATACGAGCCGTTCACCCCCGGCTCGACACCGGCGCCGCGAAGCTGGTCGGCGATGTACTCGGTGGTCAGCTTGTCCGCGCGTGTCGCCGGAGCGCGACCCTCGAGGAGGTCCGACGAGATGAAGCGGAGGTCGCCGTCGATCTCGGTGGCGGTGATTGGACCCGCAGCGGCCTTCGAAGCGGCCTGCGCGCCCGCGATCATCGGTGTGAGCGAGGCGAGGAGCGCGAACGAGAGAAGGCGCATGGGAGGGGCGGCTCGAGGGGAGGAGAAGTGGCGCGGGAGCGACAGTTCTGCCGCGCCCGACGGAAAGTTAGCGCGCACCCCACATCCGGTCACCCCTTGGCGAGTTCGCTGGCGCGGTATAAAGTGCGGGCGCCGTGGCGAGCCTTTTGCCTTCCTCTGTTGTCACAACTACTGGGCACCCAACCGGAGCGATCGTGAGCGAAGAACTGGCGACAGATGCGCGCACTGACAGCGAAAGACGCGGAATCACGATCGGCATTCTGGTCGTCGCGCTGCTATGCCTCTCTCTGTTCTTCGTCTGGCATCACTACGGTGTGCCGGGGTCCGGCGCGCGTCCGGCGGCGGCAGCGGCGCCCTAGCCTCACGCGCGAGGCGGCGCGACGAGCGGCTTCGCGGTAAGGATCAGCCGGTCCGGCGCCGGGCCGACGTAGCGGATAGGCCAGCACGTCGTGAGCGTCAGCTCCGGCGCCGCCGATGGGAATAGCGACGGCTCGTAGCGCCCGACGATTTTCCGCGCCGTAATCACCCACGTGGTGCGCGCGGTTCGTGTCTCCGTGATCACCGTGTCGCCGATGACGACGCGGCCCAGCGAATGGAAGTGTCGGTCGCGATGCGCCGAGATCACGGCGTTTCCCGGCTCGCCCGGCGACGCCGTCCCCGGGAAGTGTCCCGGCCCCGCATCGAGCTCGTCGTCGCCAACGCCTTCCGCGATCACCTCGTCGAGCTTCACCGACGGAATCAGGAGACGTCCTACCAGCTCGCCTGTGACGTAGGTCGTGTGCATGGGTGTCGCGGCGAGCGATGCAGAGGCGACGGCGTTATGCGCCTCGAGCTCCGCCCACGCGTTGCGCGCGCTGTCGCGCTCGCAGGCGCCGCTCGCGTATCGATAGCCGACGTAGATAAGCACCACCGCACCGGCCGCCACGAGTGCGGCGCCGAGCGCGCGTCTCACGCTAGTCGCGACGCAGGGCCATCGGCGCTGCCGGGGGCTTCTTCGCCGGCGGAGCTGGCTTCGGTGCGGGGGTGTCCCCCTTCAGTCCCGTGCTGTCGTGCACTTCGATGGTGCCGATCGACGCGGCCGAGTCCGCGCGGACGCGCGCGTTGCGGTTGAGGATGACGGAATCCTTCGTCACGGCGGTCTTCGCCGAGTCGGGCTTCATCGCCTTCGCGAGCGATGCGCTGTCGGCGGCAGGGATCGAGACGCCAGCGGCGGAGTCGACCCACTTCTTCATGTCGGTGACCCGCGCGGCGAGCGCGACGGTTGCGCGTCGCACGGAGTCCCGCTTCGCAGTGGTGTCGGCCTTCGCCTTCTCGCGGGGCAGTGCGATAGCGGCGGTGAACTGAGCGCTGGCCACAGCGGGGACCGCGAGAGCCGCGAGCGCGCATGCGAGAATCGGCAGGAATTTCAGACGCACGACCAGCCTCCGGTGAAACGCACTGTGAAAGCCACCTGGAGGGCAGGATTGGTGCCGCGGCCAGGTGACTCGCACACCATCACGCGTCCGGAAACTCGTCCGCCTTCCAGGTCTTCACGAGCTCGCGCTCCTTCGACGTCTTGTCGTACATCGCAAGGATCTTGATCGTTTCGCCCGCGTAGCAGTCGAAGGTCTTCGTTGCGCCCTTTATGACCTCGATCTGATGTCCGTCTTCGAACCGAAGAACGACGTTCGGATAGTCCTTGTTCTCGTACTGCTTCCTGAGCTTTTTCGGAGGTGTGGGCATCAACCGTCGGATTTGGGGGAGGGCGCTACTGCGGTGAAGATACCGCGAATGGGAGCCGCGCTCAAGAGAAAGTCGTCTGCTACCGTACGCAACGGGCCCCTTCCTTGCATTTGGGAATGCCGAAGTTCTAATCCGCTCCTCCTATTCAAGGATGATATGGCCAAGCTCACATTCGCAGTTGCCGCACTCGTAGCGCTTTCGCTCGTGGGATCGCGCGTTCAGGCTCAGGCGGAGCAGCAGCTCGCGACGTTCGACCAGCCCATGGTCGCGCAGGACGCGCCGGTCATCGCTCAAGATGCTCCCGCCGTCGCGACCGACGCGCCGGTCGTCGCCGATGTCTCTCCGGAAGCAGCGCCCGAGATCGCGCCCGACGTCGCGCCGCTCCAGGTAGCGGACGCGTCGACGATCGCCCTGGACGCGCCACCGGTTGCCGCTGAAGCCGCAGCATCGACGGGCCCGAGCATGGACGCCTCCGCGCTCTCCCCGCGTCTCAAGAACACCGCCTCGCAGAGCGCGAACGCCATGCGCCGACCGTCGCGCGGCAGTGGCGTTGGCCTCATGATCTTCGGCGGAGCGGCGCTGATCACGGGCCTCATCATCGGCAATAACGCCGGAACGGTGATCGCCGTCGGCGGCGCGCTGGTCGGGCTATATGGACTCTACGTCTACCTTGGTCGTCCTTCTGGCATGGAGCAGGGCAGCCGCATTGGACTTGGCTACAAGCTGAACACGAACTGACCGTTCGGCGGCGCCGGCCGCTCGCTTCGACGATACACAGCCCAGCCCACGCGCCTCCCGAGGAACGTGGGCTGAGCTTTCCGGAACAGGAGGATGGGTGTGACCGTGTCGTGGCTCGCTCCGCATCGAACGGCCCTCGTCCTCGGCGGTGGAGGGCTCAAGGGCTTCGCTCACATCGGCGTCATGCGCGCGCTCGAGGAGCGCGGCATCGTGCCCACGCGCTACGCGGGTACGAGCATCGGTGCGCTGATCGCTTCCGCGCGCGTGGGCGGCGTGTCGCTCGAGGAGATGGCGCGGCGCGCTATCTCGGTCTCCAAGCGCGATCTCTTCCGAATCAATCGCGTCGGCATGATCATGGCCCGCTCGCGGTCACCGTCGCTCTACCTCGAGCAACCCTTGCGCGACCTCGTCGACGCAACCGTTCCGCATCACACCTTCCGCGAGCTCGGCAGCAAGCTCCTCGTCAACACGGTCGACCTCGAGCGCGGGACGATGGTCGTGTGGGGGCTGCCGGGGCTGAACGACGTGTCAGTGCGCGACGCGGTGTATGCGTCGTGCGCGCTGCCCGGATTCTTTCCGCCGGCCGTCGTCGGTGGCCGCGTGTGCGTCGATGGCGGAACGATCGACAATCTGCCGACCGCCATCGCCGCGCTCGGCGTCGATGCCGTGATTGCCGTGGACGTCGGCAATACCGATCTCGGACGCGCGCAGGGGGTTTCGCGCCGCGGCTTTGCGGCGATCTACATGCGCGCGGCGTCGGTGATGATGCACGCGCTGCAGCTCAACCCGCTCGCCACCTGGATGGGGCCGCCAATGCTGCTCATCCGGCCGCGCGTGGGGCATCGCGACTGGTTCGGCTTCTCGCACGCTGAGGAGATGATTCAGGCGGGATATGATGCGACGATCTCGGCGCTCGATGAACTCCAGGACGGACCCCTCGTGCGGAATCTGATCTACCCGCGCCGACGCATTCGCGTGTCTGTGAATCGCGAGAAGTGCATCGGCTGCGGCGTCTGCACCGCGCTCGCGCCGCGCATCATGAAGATGGATGCCGACCACAAGGCCTTCGCCGCGATCCCCGAGCACGAGTGGTCACCGGCCGACGGCGAGTTCGTCGGGCACTGCCCAACCGAGGCGATAATGGTCGAATCGATCGCCACGCGCAGCCAGACGACACGTCCCGCACAACAGGCGACGGTCGACCGGTAAGTCGTCGACCCGCGTGACTGCGCCGTAACGGGCGGATAACCGCGGCGCGCGAGCTTCTCTCCAACCTATTGGTCTGGAGAGGATGATGATTCGCCCGACACTACCCTTGCTCGCACTAGCCACGCTCGGCGCGGCGCTCGCGTGCTCGAAGCCTCCCGACTCGCAGACCGCGGGAGGGTCCGTCGCTGCGGCGGC
>JBDTJH010000181.1:0-4276 GCA_039935955.1 Gemmatimonadaceae bacterium | reverse complement strand
TCTTCGACTGGACGGATGTCGCACACCCGCGCGAGATCGCGTTCTTCGATCGTGGTCCCGTAGACTCGACGCGCATGGCGAGCGGCGGGTCGTGGTCGGTGTACTGGTACAATGGAGTAATGGTGAGCTCCGAGATTTCGCGCGGACTCGACATCGTGGAGCTGACGCCGAGCGCCTTCATCTCGCAGAACGAAATCGATGCGGCGAAGACGGTGAAGTGGGATTACTTCAACGCGCAGGGGCAGACGAAGATCGTCTGGCCGCCGAGCTTCGCGCTCGCGCGCAGCTACGTCGACCAGCTCGAGCGGTCCCACGGGCTTGCGTCGGACAAGATCGCGTCAGTGCGCGGAGCCTTGAAGTCCGCAGAGAGTGAGTCGAGCTCCGCGCGCCAGACGGCACTCACCCAACTCGGCACGGTAATCGACGGCGACGCGGCAGGCTCGAGCGACGCGCCGAAAGTGCAGAAGCTGTCCGAGGCGGTGAAGGCGCTGGCAACGGCGCGGTAGAAGATCGCTCGCAGGGCGCCCCGGATATCCGGGGCGTCCTTGCGTCCGCCTCGCTTCATCCGCATTTCATATGGCGGAGGGGCGAGGCGGTTTTCGTTTCGCCGCCTGCCGTTCGGCTCCGCGCCGACATCATCGAGTCCTAGTTCAGGAGAAGGTCGTATGGCAATCAGCTCTCGTTCACGCCGGTCATCGCTTCCCACGGTAGCCGTTGCGTTGTTGCTCGCAGCGTGCTCGCGCCCGACGTCGTCGATGACGGGAGTTGCTCTCTCGCCGTCGGCCGACATGTCCGCGACGGCGCCGAATCCCGATCCCCGAGTCGGTCTCCGCGCGGGGCAGATGGATGCGCAGGAGGCGACGTGGAATCTCCATGTGCTCTCGAGCACCCCGCCATCCGAGAAATTCGTCGGCATCATCAACTCGGATCTGGCTTTCACGGGGCCCTATGCGATCCAGGGCAGCTACGCGGGCTACCAGATCTGGGACATCTCGAATCCTTCGCATCCAACGCTCAAGACGGCGTACTTCTGCCCGGCATCGCAGAGCGATGTCTCCGTTTACAAGAATCTTCTCTTCGTCTCTGGCGAGGGGCTCACTGGGCGTGTCGACTGCGGCGCTGAGGGCGTGAAGGACACGGTGAGCAAGGATCGTCTGCGCGGCGTTCGCATCTTCGACATCACCGACATCGCGAAGCCGAGGAACGTCGGCAACGTGCAGACGTGCCGCGGCTCTCACACACACACCCTTCTCGTCGATCCGAAGGATCCGGATAACGTCTACGTCTATATCTCGGGATCCTCCGAGGTTCGCTCGCCGAGCGAGCTCGCCGGCTGCGTTGCAGCTTCGCCGAGCAAGGATCCCAACTCGGCGCTCTTCCGCATCGAGGTGATCAAGGTTCCGCTTGCGCATCCGGAGCAGGCCGCGATCGTCAGCTCACCGCGCATCTTCAACGATCTCGTCAAGCCCGCGAGCCATGGCCCGACGAAGCAGGATTCGATCGAGAACGCGAGGGTGGCGGCGGACGCCCGCGCGAAGGGCGGCTTCACGGCGTGGATCTTCGGCGACGAGATGGTGATACCGCCGTCGTTCGTCGATGCGCAGTTGAAGGAGGTGGTGCAAGCGCGAGGCGGCACCGGCGCTCCGACGCACGAGGATAGCGCGAAGCTGCGCGCGGCGTTCCCCACTATCATCGCCAACATGATCACGCCTCCGGGCGCCGATCCCAACGCCGGCCCGACGCAGTGTCACGACATCACGGTCTATCCGGTGATCGGTCTTGCCGGCGGTGCGTGTGAGGGATACGGATTGCTCCTCGACATTCGGGACCCCGCACATCCCGTGCGTCTCGCCGCGGCAGCCGACTCCAACTTCTCGTACTGGCACTCGGCAACGTTCAACAACGATGGCACCAAGGTGCTGTTCAGCGACGAGTGGGGCGGTGGCAGCCAGCCGAAGTGCCGCATCACCGACGAGCGCGACTGGGGCGCTGACGCGCTGTTCACGATCGCCGATGGCAAGATGCACTTTCAGAGCTACTACAAGATGCCCGCGCCGCAGACGAAGAACGAGAACTGCGTTGCGCACAACGGATCACTCGTGCCGATTCCCGGACGCGACGTGATGATCCAGGCGTGGTATCAGGGGGGCATCTCGCTCTTCGACTGGACCGACACTGCGCATCCGCGGGAGATCGCCTTCTTCGATCGAGGTCCCGTGGACTCGACGCGCCTCGTGCTCAGCGGCTCGTGGTCGGTCTACTGGTACAATGGTGTGATGGTGAGCTCGGAAATCACTCGCGGGCTCGACATCGTAGAGCTCGTGCCGAGCGCCTTCATCTCGCAGAACGAAATCGATGCGGCGAAGTCGGTAAAGTGGGACTACCTGAATGCGCAGGGTCAGCGGAAGATCGTCTGGCCGCCGAGCTTCGCGCTCGCGCGCAGCTACGTCGACCAGCTGGAGCGGTCGCACGGGCTCGCGGCGGACAGGATCACAGCGGTGCGTTCTTCACTGAAGACCGCCGAAGGCGCATCGGGTGCCGCGCGGCAGACCGCACTCACGCAGCTCGGCACGGTGATCGGTGGCGATGCTGCCGGCTCCAGCGATGCGCCGAAGGTGCAGAAGCTCTCGGAGGCGGTGAAGGCTTTGGCGACGGCGCAGTAGCGCGTCGATGCGGAAGCGCCTCGCGTTAGGCGAAGCGCTTCTGTGTGCGCTCGCGCGCCTTTCGCGCATCTTCGTCGCGATTGCGAGGAGCGGCGTTGGTCGCGAGCGATTGGAGCAATCGGCGGGCGGCGGCGGTCACTTCGTCCACCGCCCGTTCGAACACTTGCTCGTTCGCACGCGAGGGCTTCGCGGTTCCGCTCAGCTTCCGGACGAACTGCAGTGCTGATGCGTGCACCTCATCCTCGGTTGCGGGGGGCTCGAAGTTGGCGAGCGTTTTGATGTTTCTGCACATGGATGCGTCCTCCGCCGTGTGTGATCACTTCGCGAGCCGTTGCGCCAGGGCGAGAATGTTTCCCTCGGTGTCCTTGAACCATGCGCTTTTGATGCCGTCGCCGGTGGCGATGCCATTGACGGTCTTGTAGCCTGGGTTGTCGTATTCCTCGAATACTACGCCGCGAGTCTTGAGTTCCGCGACCTCGGCCTCGAGCTCCGCGACCTCCCAGAACGCAGTGCTCGCCTTGTTCGTCCCCGCACCGGCGGACGTGTAGGCGAAGAATCGCGAGCCATTCCCCGACTCGTACATGACGCCCTCGGGGTTCGAATCCAGCGGCACGAACCCCAGCTGCTGTTCGTAAAACGCTCGCGCACGCGCGAGATTGGACACGGGGACGTAGGCGACGATCTGCGACTTGCTCAACATTGGAGGCTCCGGTCGTGAAGGTGCGAACCAGCGCCTGCAAATGAAGTGCCTTCCGAGCTAGCTTGCGGCACCATCCCGAGTCGTCATCTCCCGGAGGAACGTTTCGCATGAAGCATCTCATCCGCACCGCTCTCATCGTTGCCGGCGCGACTGCACTCGCCGCCGCGCGTCCATACGCCGCGCCGAATCCGATGACGATCGTCATCGGCAACGGACCGTTCGCTGGCACATATAGTTCGCATGCGGCGACGACGATGTGTCTTCACGCCAAGACGGAGCAGTTCTACAGCTCGTCGTTCAAGAACCTCGAGGCGAAGGGCGCGCGCGCGCTCACAGAGGGCATGATCAAAGTCGACACTCCTGACAAGCCCGGCGCGAAGACCGGCGATCTGCACGTCCTCTTCGGGAGCGACAAGAAGAGCGAGACTCGCTACGATGTGTACGGCGTGGCGATCACGATGACGATGAAAGGCGGCGACAAGGCGGAGCTCGCCGGCGCCGGAAAAACGAAGGATGGAATCGCCATCAGGATTTCGGCGAGCTGCGTGGACATCACTTCCATGTAGCAAGGCGCGCCGGCACGCGTTCGTCTACGGAATGCGCTCGACCTGGATGTACCTCACGTACGTGACGGGCGTGCGAATCGAGTCATGCAATCTCCATGGCCGGCGCTCAATGCGCTGCGCTAGCGACCCTCGGCCGCGATCGTTTCGAGCTCTTCCCATCGCCCGCTTCGTGTCGCGATCTCCGCCTCGAGCGCGGCGAGCCGGGCATTCGCGATCGCGATCGCGGCGCCGTCGCGAAGCAGTGCCGGATCCGCCAGCGACGCATACACGGTCTCGCGCTCGCGCTCGAGTGCGTCGATCGCTTCCGGGAGCGACGCCAGCTCCGCGGTCTCCTTGAAGGTCATGCG
>JBDTJH010000180.1:0-5395 GCA_039935955.1 Gemmatimonadaceae bacterium | reverse complement strand
TGCACTACGGCACGAATCCGCGCATCACGCCCATCGTGGCGGTGACCGATCCGGGATGGATGATCGCGTGGCGGCACGGCAGGCCGCTGGCGCTGCGTGGCGAGCATGGCTACGACAACACGGACTCCGACATGCGCGCGCTCTTCCTCGCTCACGGGCCGGACTTCAAGGCGGGGACGACCATCGACGACTTTCCGAACGTTGATGTCTATGATCTCCTCGCGCGACTCCTCGGCGTGACCCCCGCGCCGAACGACGGGACGATTGCGCCGTTTCTGCCGGTGCTGCGGTAGGAGATCGGAGGGCCGAGTAGGACAGAAGCGCTCACTGCTTTGTTGTCCGTATTTCAAAGTGTTACTACCCGCATTGCGACGCCGACGTACACTAGCCCCCGTACACGATCTCGCCTTCGGAGTCGATGCCCATATCGTAGATGGCACCGCATACGCCGCAGGTTTTTGATGCGATCCAGGCGACGTCGACGCCCTCGCGCTGTTCCTTCGACGCGGGCTTGACCGTGAGCTTCTTGTAGCTGTACTCGCCGCAGTTTTCGCAGGCGTGACCGCGGGCGATTCTCTCCGCGCGGTCACGAGTGATTCTGGCCACCGCTATTTCTTGTCCAGGTCGGGGATCGGCGGCGGCACGTACGCCGGCGTGATCGTGGGTGGCGGCGCGATGCGCGGCGGCGTCGCGCCGCGCGCTGGCGCGCCCGGTGCCACGTCGCTCGACGAGCGCACGAGCAGCTCGCGGATGCCGCCGAGTGCGCCCATGACGCCGGCGGCTTCAGCAGGAAGAAAAATCGTCGTCCCCTTGCCCTGCGTGAGCTGCGGGAGCGCCTCGAGGTACTTCATGCCGAGGAGGTACATCGCGGCCTGCCCCTCGGGGAGCGAGGAGGCGATGCGCGCGATCGCCTGCGCCTCGGCCTCCGCCATCGCGAGGCGCGCGGTCGCGAGCCCCTTCGCGCGGAGCACCGCGGCCTCCGATTCACCCTGTGCGCGGCTCACCTGCGATTGCTGCACGCCCTCCGCCTCGAGGATCGCTGCGCGCTTCGATGCCTCGGCGTTCGTGACCGCGGCGCGTCGCTCGCGCTCGGCGCGCATCTGCAGCTCCATCGACTGCTGGATGTCGCGCGGCGGCTCGATCGCCTGCAGCTCGACGCGTGTGACATCGACGCCCCATCCGATCGACGCTTCCTCGATCGTGTCGCGCATGCGCTTGTTGATCATGTCGCGGCTCGCGAGCGTCTGATCGAGCTCGATGTCGCCGACGATGTTGCGGAGCGTCGTGCGTGTGAGCGTCTCGAGCGCGAAGGGGAGATTCTGAATCGCGTACGCGGCCTTCTGCGGATCGGCGATGCGATAGTAGAGCACCGCGTCGATGTCGATCGTGACGTTGTCCTTCGTGATGACGGGCTGCTTCGGGAAGCTGAGCACCTGCTCACGGAGATCGATGCGCGAGGTCGAGCCCGAGGTGACGCGCTTGACGCCGCCCGGATCCGCCTCGAAGTAGCGGACGTCGATCGTCTTTCCCTTCTCCATCCACGGGATGAGGAAGTTGAGTCCCGACCGCGCAATGCGGTTGAAGCGTCCCCACCGCTCGATCACCATCACCTCGGCCTGGCCGATGATCTTGACCGTGCTGGTGATGACGAAGAGCGCGACGATCGCGATGATGAGGATGGCGCCTAAGCCGAGCATCGGTGCTCCTTGTTGGCGGTCATGCGGTGCATATCAGGGTTTCCAATCGGCCATGAAGAGATCGAGCTGGTGCGCCCCGGTCGCGTTGCGGCTCGATGCGAACACGAGATGCCTGCCGTCGGGGCTGAACTGCGGGAAGCCATCGAAGCCGGTGGCGTTGGTGACCTGCTCGAGCGCGCTCCCATCGTCGTTGATAAGATAGAGATCGAACTCGCCGCTGTGCGGGTTGATGTAGTTCGAGGAGAAGATGATGCGCTTCCCATCCGGCGTGAAGAAGGGGGCGAAGTTCGCGCCGCCCAGATGCGTGATCTGATGCTGGTCGCTTCCGTCCGCGTTCATCACCCAGATCTCCATTTTGTTCGGCCGGACGATCGATTGGCTGAGGAGGTCGCGGTATTGCGCGAGCTCGGTGGAGTCGGTGGGGTGATAGGCGCGATAGACGATGCGCTTGCCGTCGGGGGAATAGAACGGACCGCCGTCATAACCCGGCGTGTTCGTGAGCCGGTGCACGTTCGAGCCGTCGACGCTCATCGTGTAGATGTCGAGATCGCCGTCTTTCAACGACGTGAAGACGATCGTCTTGCCGTCGGGGGAGAGCGTGCCTTCGGCGGTGTAGACGTTGTTGCTGGTGAGGCGGTGCGTGCCGCTGCCGTCGGGGTTGGCGGTGTAGATGTCGTACTTGTCGAGCCCCCAGACGTAGCCCTTCGATGGATCGGGCTTCTTCGGGCACGCGCTGTCGGCGGCGCGCGTCGACGCGTAGAAGATCTTCGTGTTGTAGCCGAAGAAGTAGCCGCACGTGGTCTTGCCGGTGCCGTCGGAGATGCGCTTCTGGCCGGAGCCGTCGGCGTTCATGACGTACTCCTGATCGCACGTGCGGCCGTCGCGCGTGCTCTGGAAGATCAGCCGCTTGCCGTCGGTGCTGAAGTATGCCTCGGCGTTTTCGCCGCCGTGGGTGAGCTGGCGGATGTTGGCGAGGTGCGGCTCGGCGGGGCGTGGCGATGCGCCGGAAGCAGGGGCAGGCTGCGCGGGATGGGCGGCTGCGCCGTGACAAGCAACCGCGGCCACGAGCGTGACCGCGGTGAATACCTGACGAGCGTTTCGCATTCCCGAAAGCTAATGAGCGGGGGTTGCGTCCGCCCGCGCGATGGAGAAGAGGTCCTTCTGCGTCTGTCCCTTGCGCAGAACTTCGAGCGCCTTGCGGAGCTGCGGGTCATCCTGGACGGTGCGACGGAAGGCGGTCGAGTCGCCGAACGCGAGACGCGCGACCTGCTGCGAGAGCCAGCGGTTGACGAGCGGCGTCGCGGCGTCGTACTGCTTTCGGTCCGTCACGATCTTCGCCGCTTCGAGGCGCTTGTAGAGCTCATCGCGCCACTCGGGCTTCACCGTGAAGTCCTTCGTGACGTGATCCTTGAGCTCGAACGAGTAGCCGTAGAGCACACCGCGCAGTGCGGGAAACTTGGGAGCGATCGCCTTTGCGAAGTCCTGCTCGGCTGTGGTGACCGTGTCTTCCGCGATGATGATGTCTGGAACGACGCCGCCTCCGCCGTAGATCGTGCGTCCTGCGTCGCTCTTGTACTGCGGGCGATGCTTCTTGACGGAGTCCTGCTCGAGCGAGTCGGGCTTCGAGTCATTGCTCGCGACCGCGCCGATGGCGGAGTCGGGATCGATGTGCTTGCGATTCTTTTGAATGGAGCGGCCGGAGGGCGTGTACCACTTCCCGGTGGTGAGCTTCATCGCCCAGCCGCCGTCGAGAGGAAACACCGTCTGCACGAGTCCCTTGCCGAATGAGGTGGTGCCGACGACGAGCGCGCGGTCGTGATCCTGCAGCGCGCCGGTGACGATCTCGCTGGCGGATGCGGAGTAGCCGTCGACGAGTACGACCAGCGGCACGTCGGCGACATGCTGGCCGGCGTGCGTGTTGAAGACCTGCGGCGGGCCCGTGCGCGTGCGGACGCTCGCGATCGTCTGCCCGTTCGCAAGAAAGAGGTCGGCGATGTCGAGCCCCTGATCGAGGATCCCGCCCGGATCGCTGCGGAGGTCGAGCACGATTCCCTTCGCGCCCTCGTGCAGAAGGCGATAGACGTTGCCACGAAGCTCGGCGGCGGAGTTTTCGCTGAACTGCTGGAGCGGTACATACGCGATCCTGTTGTCGAGCATGATCGCGTACGGCACTGCGGGAACGTGGATCTCTGCGCGGGTGAACGAGTGCTCGATCGCCTGCGCGATGCCCGGGCGCGCGAATTTCACCTTCACCTTCGTACCGATCGTGCCAACGAGGACATCGGAGACCTGCTGCGATGACCAGCCGCGCGTGGAGGCGGTGTCGATGCCGACGATGCGGTCGCCCTCACCAACGCCCGCCTGCTCCGCCGGCGTGTGATCGAAGACGCGCACGACGACGATAGCGCCCTCCTGCTGCTCGATCTGCATTCCGATGCCGCCGTACTTGCCGGTTGCGACGGTGGAGAATCGCTTGAGCTGTGCGGGGGTGTAGAGCTCGGAATATGGATCGTCGAGTTGCTGCACGAGACCGCGCGCAGCCTTCTCGAACAGCTGATTCTGCTGGAGGGTGTCGACGAAGCGATCGCTCACGAGCGAGAGCACCTGGTCGAACACGTGGGCGCCGTCGCGGGTCGACTGTCGCTCGATGGCGGCGCCGCCGATGACGATCGGCAGCGCTATGACGCCAAGCAGCGCCGCGGTACGAATTCGAGACATAAACACCTGGAATGAGGAGAATCCGATCTCCTCTGACATACGATAGCGCGAGGAGATAGTTCCCCTCTCACTCGCGCGCATAATGCGGCGGAGCTTACTCTCCGCCGCCTTCGGTTCCGGACTGCGTCGCGCCGCCGCCGCTCACGAGAATCTGCTTCCAGGTGAGCTCGGGGCCTTTGCGAAAGCCTTTCTGCGTGAGCTTCACTCCCTCGGGAGAGATCGCGACCATGTATGCTGCACCATCGATGTCGATCTCGCGCTTCAGGGTCTTTTCGAGCTTAGTCGCCATGACGAGCACTCCGAGGTAGGGGTTACCGACAGCTGCACCGCAATAACTCTGCTCGCGCTACGTATGAGTCCGGTCGACGAGCGTGTACTCAACATACCACTCACGCATCTGCTGCTGAATCGTCACTTCGCGCAAGAGGCCCGCCGCAATCAACATTTCATGCGCCGGTTGCAGGACGCGTTGCAGGTGCGATGGATAACGCTGTGCAAGGGGAAGCTGTTCGGCCAGATGGGAGAGTGTAACACGCCAGCGGTCGCTCCCTAACTCATGTGCGACCTCGAAGAGGCGATAGAGCCTGCGCGCAACCGGGGACGACAGCGCCATGTACTGCGCGGCGGACAAGAGCACCATGTATCCCGCCGCGATGTTCGCTCTCGCGACGGGGGACATCGTGACGAGTGCCACACCGGGCTCGGATGCCGGAAATGCCGCGAAGAGGCCGAGCTGGTCGCGGTCGGCGAAGCGGCGCCGCTCGATGACGACGTTGGTGAGAATGCTGAAGCGCGCGTCGACGACGGCGAGGGCGTGTCCATCGTAGTAGGCCTGCTGCGACTCGAGGGTGGTGTGCTGGAGTCGCGCGAGCGCGGAGCGAAGCTGCTCGTAGGTGCGTCCGTCGACGCGTCGTCCGATGGAGCGCAGAAACGCATGGAGCGTGAAGGTGACGATTCCGTCGGCGGG
Organism: Gemmatimonadaceae bacterium; assembly: GCA_039935955.1. Lineage (GTDB taxonomy): Bacteria > Gemmatimonadota > Gemmatimonadetes > Gemmatimonadales > Gemmatimonadaceae > FEN-1250. The sequence continues at coordinate 13 of JBDTJH010000180.1, read as the reverse complement.
CGATCCGGCCTCT
>JBDTJH010000179.1:0-17470 GCA_039935955.1 Gemmatimonadaceae bacterium | reverse complement strand
TTGAGCTCGGCCGGCATCTGCGACGCGATCATGTTCATCGCCTCGGTCTGGCCGAGGGCGCGCTCGCGGGTGAGGCGCTCGAGACGAAGCGGACGCGGAGCGTCGACGAGGACGATGCGATCGAAGTCGTCGACCAGGCGGCGCTCGAAGAGGAGCGGGATATCGCAGATGACCGTTTCGTCGCCGCGCTCGCGCGCCTCATTGAGGAGGTCGTCACGCAGGCGGGAGACTTCGGGGTGCACGATCGAGTTCAGCGCCTCGAGCTCGGTTGGCTCCTGGAAAACGATCTGACGGAGCGCCACACGGTCGAGTCCGCCATCGGCCTTCAGGATGTCGTCGCCCCAGCGCTCGATGATCTTCCGATGGCCGACACTTCCGATCGCGACCGCGTCGCGAGCGAGCTCATCGGCATCGATGATCGTTGCGCCACGTTCGGCGAGCAGCTGCGCGACGGTGGACTTTCCGGAGGCAATATTGCCGGTGAGACCGATCAGAAGCATGGGACCACGATAGGGGAAAGCGGCCTTCGAACGCAATAGAACAAATCACAGCAACGGGACTTGATCCTCGTCACGATGTGGCAGCTCATGACAGTGACGGCAGCGAGCCTCGTACGACTCGCGTCCCCCCACCATGATCGTCGGCGAATCGTAGCGCGCCGGCCGCCCGTCGATCAGCCGCTGGTTCCGGCTCGCCGGACCACCGCATACAACGCAAATCGCGTGCAGCTTGTCCACGAGATCGGCTACGGCCATGAGCTGCGGCATCGGGCCGAACGGCTCGCCGCGGAAGTCGGTGTCCGTGCCCGCGAGAATGACGCGCATGCCGCGCGATGCCAGCGTCCCGACGAGGTTGATGATCCCCGCGTCGAGAAATTGTGCCTCGTCGATCGCGACGACATCTACGTCGTCGCGGAGATTCTGCGATATCTGGAGCGACGAGTCGACGGGGATCGCCTCTACGGCGACCCCGTCGTGACTCGAGATGGTGAAGACGCCGCCGTAGCGGTCATCGAGATGCGACTTGAAGATCTGGATCTTCTTCTTCGCGATGATCGATCGGCGCACGCGGCGGATGAGCTCCTCGCTCTTGCCGCTGAACATGACGCCGGTGACGACCTCAACCCATCCCCGTCGTGCCCCGAAGAAAACCGGGTCCATCGCCGCTTACGACGGGCGACGCGACCGGGGCGGCCCATCGCGACGCGGCGCGTCACGACGTGGCCCTGACGACGGACGCTCTCCGCGCGAGCTCGGCGCACCACGATCGGACCGTGGCGCATAGCTGCGCGTGCCGCGATCCGACGAGCTGCTGCGCTCGGGACGCGAGCCCCGATCGGACGACCCGCCGCGCTCGAAGCGTGGACTCGAGCTTCGATCCCCACGATCCCCGCGATCGGTTCGCTCGGGTCGATCACCACGCGTCGTGCGGCTCGAAGGCGAGTCGTTGTCGACGCGCATCGTCAGCCGTTTTCCACGCACCGTAATTCCGTTCATCTTGTTCGCGACCTGCTCCGCCACCGGCGTCGAGATCTCGATGATGGAGTGCGTGTCGCGCAGCTCGATCTTGCCGATCTGCTCCGAGCTGATTCCCGACTCGTTCGCGATGCTGCCGACGAGGTCGCGCGGCGTCATGCCGTCGGCCTTGCCCGCGTTCACGAAGAGACGGCTCATCGCACCACGCGACTCCGGCGTGCGCGACGGTGCGCCGCGCGAGACGCCGCCGCTCCGCGGAGCGCTGTCACGCGAGCCGCGATCCGGACGCGCGCCGCGATCGCGATCGGGGCGCTCGCCACGTGGCGGACGCTCGCCACGGTCGTTGCTGCGCTCTGGCCTGTCGCTGCGCTCACTACGATCCCCGCGCTCGGCGCGCGCTTCCGGCGCCGCACGATCCGCCAGCGGTGCGAGAATCTTGTCCGTCTTCTCTGGCTTCTCGGCCGGCTTCGCCGCCTCGCGCTCACGCTCGAGCAAACGAAGAGCGGCCGCCGCGATCTCGACGCCGTCGAACTCGTTGAGCAGCGGCTCGAGCGCGATCAGCTCGCGCGCGTTTACACCACTCGCGAGCGCCACACGAAGCTCGTCGCGCATCTTCTCATCGCGCGAGCGCGCACGCGCGCCCGGGCCCGAGAGCACGAACGGATTGACGCGACCGCCGCCCGCGAGCACGCGGAGCGACGGAATCTGACGCGCGGTAGCGAGCGCGATCACCGACGCGCCCATTCCCGCGAGCGTCTGCAACGCCTCGGCCGACATCGGCTGTTCGTAGAGCACGACCAATGCGACGTTCTCCACCGGCTCGCCACGCGTGATCACGATCGACGGCTCCTCATCCGAGATCCCGATCGCGCGAAGCGTATCCGCGACTTCCTTCGCCGCCGCATCGGAGCGCACGTACACTGCCGCCCGCTCGGGATCGGTGTCGTCGAGCAGTCGGCGGAAGGCACTTTCGCGCGCCTGCGGTGCGATTGCAACGTAGCGCAGGTCGACGGCAATCTCCTCGACGACGGGCACCGCGCCGCTGCGGCGTGCACGACGCGCATACCGCTCGACGAGCGCCTCGACCGCGGACGTCATGTGCGACGCGACGATCACTCGCGCGGCATCCTTCGGGACTTCGGCCATCACCGCCTCGAGCGGCTCGCCGGCGGCGTCGCTCATCACGTCGGCCCAGGCGAGCACCAGCGTGTTGACGGCGTCGAGCTTGATCGCGGACGCGCGAATGAGCTCGAGGATGTCGGAGGGTGTGCCCGCGATGACGGCGGCGGGACGGAGGCGCAGCAGCCGGGCTGCGCGGCGCCATGCGGTGACGGGGACAACACGCGCCGGCGTGCCGGCACGTGCGCGAGTCGCGGTCTCGGCGATCAGGACCGCGGTCTCGGTATCGGGGGTGAGAACGAGGAGCTGCGTTTCCGCATTGTCCGGGTCGAGGCGCTCGAGCGCAGGCTCGATGAACTGCGAAACAGCAGCCGCGTCATGCGGCAATACATGCAATACGTTCTGATTGCGGGCGACAGCAGGTCGCTCACGCGCTTCCAGGTCTTGCTCCACCAAACCCCCGATTTTCAATGGCCGGCAACGTGCCGACGTGGTAAAGTATACCAAGCCGCCCACTCTCACTCCAGTCTTCTGAGCTACGCCGTGACCGAAACCACGACGCTGCGCCCGTTTGCGCCCTCCGCGAACGTCGCGTTCCTGAAAGAATCCGCGACTATCGCCGTTTCCGCCCGCGCACGGGCCCTCAAGGCCCAGGGGCGCAAGGTCATCGATCTCGGCGCCGGCGAGCCCGACTTCGACACGCCGGAGTTCATTCGGCGCGCGGGACAGCACGCGATCGACTCCGGCGCGACCAAGTACACGGCGACGGAAGGAATTCTGCCGCTGCGAGAAATCATCGCGGCGCAGACGAGCGCGCGGTGGAGCGGTGAGAAGATCGCGGCGAACGAGGTCGTCGTGTCGAACGGCTCGAAGCAGTCGCTGTTCAACGCGTGCTTCGCGCTGTTCGGTGAAGGCGATGAGGTGCTGATCCCGACGCCGAGCTGGACGAGCTACTACGAGATGGTCGCGCTGAGCAAGGCGAAGCCGGTGTCGGTGATCGGCGATCCGGCGAACGGGCTCAAGGTGACGGCCGAGTATCTCGATGCCGCGTCGACGCCGCGCACGAAGGGGATCATGCTCAACTCGCCGTGCAATCCGACGGGCGCGGTCTACCGCGCGGATGAGCTGCGCGAGATTCTCGCGCTCGCGGACGCGCGCGACTGGTGGGTGTTGAGCGACGAGATCTATCGCCGCATCTCGTTCGATGGCCCGGCGGCATCGGTGCTCGACCTGTCGACGCGACGCGACCGCCTGATCGTGATCGATGGCGTCGCGAAGGCGTACGCGATGACCGGCTGGCGGATCGGGTGGACGGTCGCACCGCGCGCGGTGAGCGCGGCGATGGGCGCGTTCCAGTCGCACACGACGTCGAATGCGGCGGCGATGTCGCAGCACGCGGCGCTCGAGGCGCTCACCAACGTCGATGCTGCGGAGAAAGAAATCTCGCACATGGTCGCGGAGTTCAAGGCGCGGCGCAATGCGGTCGTGAAGGAGGTGCGCGTGGCGCCGGGGCTCAACTTCGTGTACCCGGAGGGCGCGTTCTATCTGTACGCGAACGTCGCGACGGAGAAGGGCGGCGACGGCACTGCCTTCGCCGCCGCGCTACTCGAGCAGCACGATATCGCCGTAGTGCCGGGCGCTGCGTTCTTCACGCCGGACTGGGTGCGCCTGTCATACGCGGCCCCGCGCGAGCACGTGATCACGGGCGTTCAACGGCTGGTCCAGCTGTATATCGAGAACGGCGGCTGAGGGCGGGGGAGCAGGAATGGCTTGATAGTCGTGATGACCCTAGTTCGCCTGCGCCTTGCGCTCGTCCAGGCACCAGTTTGCGCGGGTGCGGTAGATCTCTTGCCACTTGCCTTCGCGCCAGCCGAGGACGGAGAGGAAGGTGTCGCCGCCGAACTGCCAGCCCTGTAGCACGATCTCGTCGATGCCATCGCCGTCGAGATCGAGATGGTCGAAGTAGCGGCGGAAGGCGGCGGCCGCGAGCGGGCCGTTGATGCGATGCGAGAACGTCGCGTGATAGGCGCCCGACGAATCCTTGTCCGCGAGGATGACGAGATGCGTGGTGCGCGTCGCGATCGACGCCGGACGCTCCGCGCTCAGATCGATGAACGAGGCGAGGATCGTCGGCGACGCGCTCGCGCCCGTGTAGAACGCGATCGCGCGGAACTCGAGCGAGTCGAGCTTCGCGTCCTTGATGCCGACCGACTTCGCGATGGCGTGTCCGATCGCGCGGCCGATGCGGTTCACCGAGTCCTGATTCATCGGCGCGCCGGGGTGCGGCTTCCCCATCGTCGACGTCGACGCGAGGAACTCGAGCGTGAAGTCGGAGGCGAGGCGTCCGTTCACCTTCACGCTCGACATCGGCGTGAGCGTCGCGCAGCCGGGCAGTGCATAGAGCGCATCGGCGGTATCGGACCACATCCCGCGCTTCACGTCGACAGAGCCGTTCGCCACGCCGCCCTGATACAGCGGGTAGCTCTTCCCTGAGTGCTGGTACATCTCGTCGAACTTGCGCCATCCGGACGGTGAGAGGCGGATCGCCTTGAGCTTTCCGCCGACGATCGCCGCGATCGGGACCATGCGCGGATCGCTGCTCTCCCCAAACACCTGGAAGAGCACATCCGGCTTTCCGGCGAGGTCGAGCGCCTCGCCAGGCGAGAGCTGTGGCGGCCCGGAAGTCTGGCCCGCGTACACGAACTCCTTCGCCTTGTCACATCCGGTAGCGACCATTAGGATGGTCGCGAGCGCCACGAGTTTGGAGATCACAGCGGATTGAAAGAGGGACGATGGACGGGGTGCGCAGCGCGGATGGATCCGCCGGAAAGCAGAGAAAATCGGCGGCCCCGAAAGCGGAGATCGGCGCCTTCGAGACGATCCGAAGCCTGCACGCCGCGCAACGCCACCTGGTCCGACTGGTCCCCAACGTTCGCACGGCAACCGGTGGTGGATCGCCGCTGGAACGCCTCGAGCGGGACATGGAGCTCCCGCATGTGATAGACGCGGAGGGCGCGGAGGATGCAACTTTGCGCGCCCGTCCGGTAACCGGTGCTCCGGTACCGGCAATTCGTGCCTTTCTCGACGGCACGCAGCGCAGCCAGGTCCTCGGCTGGATCGGGGCCTTTCCCCTCGTCTACGGCACCTCGGGCGCCGTCGTGCGCGAGCGGATCGACCGACGCCTCTCCACGTGGGCGGAGCCCCTGGTTCAGCACCGCATCTACGCCCCGCTGGCCTATATCCAGCGCGATGAGCTCGAGCGCGCGCTCGGCGTGATGCTGGAAGACACCACGCGCCCAGCCCGCGACGGCTCGATCCCGGCTCCGCACCCGACGCTCCTCCTCGAGCGTGCGACGCTCGCCGTCTCCCGGGACCGTGAGCGCCTCGAGCTCACGCTCGCCGAACGGTGGTGCGCCGAGCGCGCCGACGACCCCATCATGATCGATGGAGGGATCGGCTCGAGCGAGGCGGTTGCGCAGTCCGTGTGCGCGGTGGGCGTCGTGAAGTCGCATCGCTCGCTGTACGCCGAGGGCGATGCGCTGGGCGTGGTGCTCGCGCTGCGGAAAGGCGAGCGGTCGAGTGTAATTCGCATCGCCCCGCGCGCGCGAAGCGAGGTGCTGAGCTGGTATCTCCGACTGCGCGACACCGAGGGACGCGACGCGCTCTGGGGGCTCGTGCGCGTCGAGATGTGCGTCACCGACGGCGCAAAGATCACGGCGCGCGCGGACGAGCTTTCGCGGTGGCTGCTGGCCGAGTCGTCGCCTTTGGCGGCGCCGGATCCGCGGTGGGACCGGATGGCGTACGGGATCCGCAGCGCCGAAGAATTTCTCCGCGCCACCACGAACTAGCGCTCGCATTCGAGGTTTCATGACCGCACCGCTCGGGCTCGTCGTCGCGACGGAACGCACGCCGAACACGCCGCATCAATTCCAGTTCTGGACGGCGATCGATTCGCCGGTCGGAATCGGCACGATCGTTCGCGTCGATGGGCGACAGCCTGTGGACGGCCACATCCCGCACGTGTATGGTGTGGTGACGGAGGGGTTCAGCTACACCGATCTCGCGTCGCCGCTGTTCGATGTGCTCGGACACGATGGCGATCCCGGGCAGGCCGCGTTCTCGCCGACGGAGCGCGCGGAGGTGCGGCTGTACGTCGCGGCGGTGCTTCGCCATGTGCCGGAGGAGCCGCTGCAGCCGGTGCCGATGGGCGAGGTGTTTCTGGCGACGGAGGCCGACGTCTCGATCGCGCTGCGCATGGACAGCTATCTGCGCGAGGACGCGAATACCGGCATCCCGATCGGGCTCTATCGCTCCGGCGGCATGGACTCGGCCATCTATCTCGACGCCGAGTTTCTCGTGGGGCCGGAGGCGGCGCACCTCAACATCACGGGTGTGTCGGGGCTCGCGACGAAGACGAGTGCGGTCGAATGGCTGATGGCATCGCTATTCGCGCACTTCCCGCAGAGCAAGGGCTCGGTTGCCGCGGTGTGCTTCAACGTGAAGGGGCCGGATCTCTGCTTCCTCGATCAGCCCGCGGAGGTCGAGGACGCCGACCGCGCGATGTACGAGACGCTTCGTGTTCCCTGTGCGCCATTTCAGAACGTCCGCTACTTCGCGCCGTACAAGGCCGACAACGTCTCGCTCAACACGCTCCGGTCGAACGAGGAGCTGCTTGCGAACGTGCAGCCGTTGACGTGGGGGCTGCGCGAGGTGCTTCAGTTCGCCGAGGTGCTGTTGAATCGCGACGATGTCGATGCGAAGGCGGATGCGCTGATCGACTTCATCAAGGAGCGCGTACTCGACCGCGACTTCGAGGATCGCGTGCTGAAGCACAAGCACCGCGTGCGTTCGTTCGCCGATCTCGAGGGGTGGTTCAAGGATCTGCTGAGCGGGCTCGAGGAGCAGGGGAACGAGCACTGGCGCACGCACCACGTCGCGACGATCCGGAAGGTGCGGAACAGGCTCTCCAACATCTCGACGCGCTGCGCCGGGCTGGTGACGAACGACGGGCATACGAGCGACCTGCCGTGGGGGGACTTCGCAGACCGTGCGGTGTATGTAGTGGACGTCGCGCTGGCGGAGGAGGATGCGCAGGATCTCATCTTCGCGCGGGTCGTCTCGAAGCTGCGCGAGCATCTCGAGCGGCGCGATCTGGGCGTGACGCACGTCGTCGTGTTCGTGGATGAGCTCAACAAGTATGCGCCGGCCGACGGACCCGACACGTACGTGCGGAAGATGCTGCTCGACATTGCGGAGCGTGGCCGGTATCTCGGGCTGGTGCTCTTCAGCGCGCAGCAGTTCCGATCGCAGGTTCACCGCCGCGTGGTTGGCAACGCGGGGACCGCGCTCTATGGAAGGATGGATGGCGATGAGCTCGCGACGCCCGGTTACGCCGTGCTGAGCGCTGCCACGCGCACGAAGCTCGCAACGTTGTCGAAAGGACGGTTGATGGTTCGGCACCCGCATTTCACACAACCGATTTTCCTTTCGTTCCCGCGCCCCGCGGTCATGCGCGGGCGCGATGGCATGGAGCGCTTTCCGCAGGCGGCCGACGTGCCGCTCGACGTGGGCGTGCTGCGTCAGCTACGCCGCTTCGAGCCGGCGCTCACGCTCGCGTGGGTGCAGGACGTCATCGGATTATACGAGGAGGAGGATGTGCTGCGCGCGCTGCACGCGACGCTCGCGCACGCGCCCGAGAAGGCCGGCGCGTATTTCAAGTCGCAGTTCCGGAAGATCGTGGGCGCGGCGCCCGCGCCGGCGGTGGCGCGTACGCCGCTCCGCGCACTCCCGGATGATGATCCCTACGCGATCTGAGCCGGCCGCGCGCCGGCTCGCTCGCGCACTCGTAGTCTCTGCAGCGCTCGTCGCGGGCGCATCGATGCGGGCACACGCGCAGCAGCCGGTGATGCTGCGCATCCAGCCGCACGTCGGCGACACGATGTACACCCGCTTCGAGCAGACCGTCGAGATGGTCGGCACGCGGAACGTGCACGCCGTCGACACGACGATGACGTCGCGGATGAACATCATGATCCTCTCGCACTCGCTCGTGCAGGCGAGCGACGGGCACGGGACCACGATCATGGCGATCACCGATTCCGTGGCGATGGAGGGGCACGGCACCGGCGCCAGCGCGCCCTCGGAGCCCATTCGTCGCGCGATGCAGGGGCGCCAGGCGCAGCTGCGCATCGCGCGCGATGGCTCGGCCGAGCTGATCGCGTCGTCTGACGATGTGAGCCCCGAGGTCGAGGCGCTCTACTCCGGGATGCCGGCGACGCTCCCCGAGCGGCTGGTCAGCATCAACTCGACGTGGGAGCGCACGGCGTTCATTCCGGTGAGCCAGCAGAGCGACTCCGCGCACTCGGCCAAGGTGCGCACGACGTACCGGCTCGATTCGCTCTCGTCGAATGGCGCGTACGCCTACATCTCGATTCGCGGTACCATCTCGCGCGACAGCGCGGCGGCGCTGGTGTCGGAGTCGTTGCGCGTCGGCTCGACGGGGACGGTGATGGGGCACATGACGATGGACCGCAGGCACGGCTGGTGGATTCAGTCCGAGATCGCAATCACGATCAAGAGCATGGTGACGCGGATCATCGAGCCGGTCTCCTCGATGCTGGTGCAGACGCACATCGTGCAGTCGATGCAAACCCGAATCGCGCCGTAACCATCGTTTCCTCGCGACATTGCCTATCCCCAAGCTGGTAGCGGGGTTACGGCTGCTCCACTAAATTTCCGTTGTGCGCCTCGTACACCTCGCCGACCTACATCTGGGCTTCCGGCAGTACCATCGGCTCACGCCAACCGGAATCAATCAACGCGAAGCGGATGTGGCGCACGCGTTCCGTCGCGCCATCGATAAAGTGATCGCGCTCGCCCCGGATATCATCGTCATCGCCGGTGATGTGTTTCACACCGTGCGACCGATGAACCCCGCGATCATCGACGCCTTCTCGCAGTTCGCGCGTCTCACGGCTGCGCTGCCGGATACGATCGTCGTGATGGTCGCCGGCAACCACGACCGTCCGCGCGCGACCGAGACGGGGTGCATCCTCAAGCTCTTCTCGCGCCTCGGCATCCACGTCGTCGTCGACGAGCCCAAGCGGATTCAATTTCCCGATCGCGACCTCTCGATTCTCGCAGTCCCGGATATCACAGGGCCGCGTCCCGATCTCTCCCCCGATCCCTCCGCGCGACACAACATTCTCGTGATGCACGGTGAGGTCGAGGGCGTGCTGCCGCACGGCGGCGACCGTGCCGCCATGGAGATTCCGCGCTCCGCGCTCGCCGCATCGCGCTGGAGCTACATCGCGCTCGGCCATTACCACGTGCACCAGCGCATCGAGGATAACGCGTATTACTCCGGTTCGCTCGAGTACACGAGCACCGATCCGTGGGGCGAGCTCGATCAGGAGGCGCAGCTCCGGCTGCCGGGGAAGGGCTTCATCGAGTACGATCTCGACGATGCCGAGCACACCTTTCATCACATCGCGCCGAGCCGCGCGCTGGTGAGTCTCGACTCGATCGCGGCGCGCGGGATGTCGGCGAGGGAGCTCGACGCTGCGGTTCGCAGCGCGTGCGACGACTGCGAGGGCGGAATCGAGGAGAAGATCGTGCGGCTCGTCGTGCGCGATGTGCCGCGCCACATCGTGCGCGAGCTCGACTCGCGCGCGCTGCGCGAGCTCAAGCGGCGCGCGATGCACTTTCAGCTCGACACGCGGCGCCCCGACGCGACGCGGCCTCCGGGGATCGGACCGGGCTCCGGGCGCAGGCCGACGCTCGTCGAGACGGTGACCGCATATCTGCAGCGCCGTCCGCTCGACGAGGAGCTCGATCGCGCCGCGCTGGTGCAGCTCGGACTCGAGTATCTGAAGCAGGCGGACGATGTCGAGGCGGCATCGGCTGCGGTGCCGAGGGAGTAGGTGCGGCTCAATAGCGTCGCGCTGACGAACTTCCGGCAGCATGCCGACACGCGGATCGATTTCGATTCGGGGCTGACGGGTGTGATCGGACCGAACGGCTCGGGGAAGACGACGATCCTCGAGGCGATCGCGTGGGCGATCTATGGAACCGCCGCGGCGCGCGGTACGCGCGAATCGATCCGGCACAATCGCGCGGGCGCGCGGGCAACCGTGCGCGTCGAGCTCGACTTCGATCTCGGCGGCCATCGCTACAAGGTGGTGCGCGGGCTCACGAGCGCGGAGCTCTACCTCGATGGCGGCTCGGCGCCGATCGCGAGCTCGATCAGCGGCGTGACGGAGCTCCTCACGCGCCGGCTCGGCATGACACGCGAGGAATTTTTCAACACCTACTTCACGGGGCAGAAGGAGCTCTCCGTGATGTCGGCGATGGGGCCGTCGGAGCGCGCGCAGTTTCTCTCGCACGTGCTCGGCTACGAGCGACTGCGGAGTGCGCAGCAGCTCGAGCGCGCGAAGAAGAATGCGCTCGTCGCGCAGATCGGCGGGATCCGGCAGGGGATGCCCGACACGGCGATCGTCGACCAGCAGCTGGCCGACTCCGAGCGGAGGCTGGTCGCGGCGAAGCAGCAGAGCGAGATCGCGCGGGTGCGGTACGGCGCGGCGAGCGCGGTGCGCGAGTCGATCGCGCCGCGGTGGGAGCGCGTACAGCAGGAGCGCGAGCAGCTCGTCGCGCTGATGTCCGAGATGCGAGTGGCGGAAGAGGAGGAGCGGTCGACGACGCGCGACATGACGCGGCTCGCGCGGGATCTCGAGGAGATTGCGGCCGCGCGCGCGGAGCGCACGGAGCTGATGCGCGAGCTCGACTCGTACGGCGAGCTGCACGGCGAGTTCCAGCGGCTCGAGGTTCTCGCGCGCGAGGAGGGGCGGCGGCAGGCGCTCATCGAAACGGGGCAGGCACTCGCGGACGAGCTGCACAAGCTGCGTCAGCGCAGGAAGAAGGTGGAGACCGCGCCCAAGCTCGATCTCGAGGTGAGTGCGTCGCTCGAGGAGCGGCGGGAGGAGCTCGAGCTCGTCGATGGTCAGCTCGAGGCGCGGCGCACCGAGTGGGTGCGCGACAGGCAGGAGGCCGAGACGAAGCGGCAGTCGCTGCGTGAGCAGTACGTGGAGCTCAAGCAGCAGCGCGAACGGCTCGCGGCGGCGGGCGAGGAGGGATTCTGCCCGACGTGCACGCGGCCGCTCGGCATTCAATTGCGCGGCGTGCTCGATCTGCTCGACGCGCAGATGGAGACCGTACGCGTGGATGGGAATTACTACAAGGGCAGGTTGGAGCAGCTGCTCGACATGCCCGAGGATGTGAAGGCGTTCGATGAGCGGAGGCGCGCGCTCTTCCTCGAGGTCGCCAATCTCGAGCGGCGGATGATGAAGGTGCAGCTCGCGGTGCAGGAGCTCACGCAGCTGATGGGCGACATCGCCGTGAAGGAGGAGCGCGAGAAGGTACTCGTGCGCGAGCTCGAGGCGATCCCCGCCGGGTACGATGCGCGGCGACACGAGCTCGTGCGGATGGAGATCGATCGTCTGATGCCGCTCGATGCGAAGGTGACGCGGTTGAGCGCGCAGATCGAGCGCGAGCAGACGCTGTCGCGCGAGCAGTCGCAGGTGCTGTCGAATGCGGCGCAGCTCGCGGTGCGGATTGCGGAGCTCAAAACGCGGAGGGATGCGATCACCGTGTCGGAGAGCGACTTCGCGACCTTGCGTGCGCAGAACGAGACGGCGGCGGCGGATGTGCGCGCGACGGAGCTGGCGGTGGTGAGCGCGGACGGCGGCGCACAGGCGGCGGTGATGGCGATGGATGTCGCGAGCCATGCGGCGAAGGAGCTCGGAGAGCGTCAGCGGATGCTCGGCGAGCTCACGGTGCAGAAGCGGTTGCACGATGAGCTCGATCGCGCGTACACCGATCTACGCACGGATCTGAATTTCCAGCTGCGGCCGGAGCTGTCGGAGCTCGCGAGCGCGTTTCTCTCGGAGCTGACGGACGGGCGGTACGATGAGCTCGAGCTCGACGATCAATACAATATTCTCGTGCTGGAAGATGGACGGCCGAAGCCGGTGATCTCCGGTGGCGAGGAGGATCTGGCGAATCTCGTGCTGCGCCTCGCGATCTCGCAGATGATCGCCGAGCGCGCGGGGCAGCCGTTCTCGCTGTTGATTCTCGACGAGATCTTCGGATCGCTCGACGAGCTGCGCCGGTCGAGCGTGCTCGAGCTGTTGCGACGGTTGAACGACCGCTTCGAGCAGGTCATACTCATCACGCACATCGATTCGGTGCGCGACATGCTGGACCACGTAATCACTGTGCGTTACGATCCGGAGCAGGGATCCTCGACCGTGGTGCAACACGATGGCGCGCCGGATGAGCCACTGCTGCCTGACGAGATGATGCCGCCGTTCTTCGAAGAGGCGGGAGCCGCCGACTGATGGCGATTGCGAGGCCGTGGCGCGCCCCGCGCCCCGATGGACCGTACGCGGCGACGCCGGACGATCACGCGGCGCTCAACCACGTGTTCAGCGAGGCGTTCACCGAGCGCTATCGCCGCGATGGTCTCGTGGGCGTACGCGTGCCCTTTCTCAATCCCGCGATCTGGCGCTACGCGATCGAGGATGCGAACGGCGGCGCGCTGATCTGGCGCGATGAGCGCGACGAGATCGCGGCGTTCAACATCGTGCACTGCTCGGGACGCGAGGGGTGGATGGGCCCACTCGCCGTGCGTCCGGACGCGCAGGGTGCGGGGCTGGGGAAGGAGGTTGTGCGCAGCGGCATCGACTGGCTCACTTCGGCGAAGGCGCTCACGATCGGGCTCGAGACGATGCCGCGCACGATGGACAACATCGGCTTCTACTCCGGGCTCGGCTTCGTGCCCGGCCGACTGACGGTGACGGTGACGATCGATGCGTCGCCGTCGAGCGAGACGCCGAACGTGTTCGGGCGGCTGGGATCGAGCGACAAGGAGACGGTGCTCGCGGAGTGCCGCGCGCTGTCGGAGAGCGTGCTGCCCGCGTGCGACTTCACGCGCGAGATCGAGATCACCGACGCGCTCGGACTCGGCGAGACGGTGCTCTTTCGGGAGGGCGGAAAGCTCAGAGGCTTCGCGCTGGTGCACACGGTGCCGCTGGTCGAGGGACGAGCGAGGGAGGAGACGCGCGTGCTCAAGTTCGTGCTGGCGAAGCAGGCGGATTTGGCGAGCGCGGTGGGGACGTTGGCGGATTTCGCGCGGCGGGGAGGGACGCGGCGCGTGGCGTTCAGGGTGCAAACCGAGTATCTCGACGCGTATCAGCAGCTGATCGCGATGGGCGGTCGGGTGCGTTGGACGGATTTGCGGATGGCGCTCGCGAAGTATCCGGAGGGGAAGGCGGAGCGCGGGTTGTTGTGGAGTAACTGGGAGATATAACCCCCCTCTGTCAGAGGGTGGCCCCACGGGCGTCAGCCTCTGGGAGGCTCGCTGAATACCGCTGAATTGCGTAAACAGTGTCCCAAATGACGACCCAAATGTCTTGCGTCTTCGTACCAGTGGCTGCCTCGCCGCATCGTTTACGCGCGAGTGGGAGTCGACGGTGGCTTACTGCGCGTTGACCGCGTGTAGCATCCGCAGGGGCAGTGCACGCTCCACTCTCGGTCGCCGGGCCTGTAGAACTCATGCACGCGCGGCGCAGGAATGGTCAGCGGTGGGACGCTGCTATAGCGGGCCACGCGGAGTTTCTGGCGACAGCAGGCGCAGTGCACGTAGTCGGGAACAGCCGTGAGTCCAGTGCGCGGCATAGTCGGGAGCAACCGCCAAATGATGTAGCGCGAAATGCGAGAGAGACCCTTTCCATATATAAACCCTTTTATCCTGCTTTGTTCGCTCTTGTACGTGGCATTTCCGATTAGCGTGTTTTATTGTCTGGCGCGGTCCAGCCGTGCAAGTCTGAGCCAACCCCTTTTCTGCGAAGACCTGGTCCCATGCATGAGCGCATCGAACGGTACGCGGGCGGTCGCGTGGACGCTGCTGCGATCGAGGCTATTGAGACAGTCACTAGCGCCCTCAATCAAGCGATCGAGTGCGCGCTCGCCGCCACCGGGGAAGAGCGGACGTCCGCAGACTCGAGGGCGTCCACAGTACGAGACTGCTTGCGCGTCGCGTGCACGGAAGCACATCGACTCGACCTGCGCGCAGAGCAGGTGCTGATTCTCATGAAGGATCTCTGCTCCACTGATGGCAACTCGCGCGTATTGCGCCTTGCAGAGGATGGGCGCTCGGCGTATGACAACCTTGTCACTGACTTGGTGAGCCAGTACTACCAGCTGTAGCGCAACTTCCGGCGCGGCTTAGAGGCAGGAGCCCGCTTATTGCGTTACACCGTACGATCTTATACGGGCCTGCATATGCAGCGGCGGCACCTCGAGACGATTAGTGAACGCAACGTGCGATCGGAGACAGGCACCGCTTGGCGTGTGCGCGAGGCGGCCGCGCATGAGGTGCCCGGGCAGGAGTCGGGGTCGTGCCTCATCTTCGACAGTGGAAGCGTGGTGCGCCGCCTCTGGCACTACCCCGAACGCTGGGCCGAGCTTGCGGACAACGTCCTGCTGCATCTCATGGACCGTCCACGAGCCGAGCCATGACGCGCCAACCATCGTTGTGCACCGCGCGGCCGCCCTATCGCGTTCGTCTGGGAGCGCTGTCCTGAGTTCTTTCGGGGGCTAGCGTTTCTCCGCTATCGGCTGGAGATTCTTCGGCCCGATCCAGCACTCGAGCAACTCGACGGCAGGACCTACCTTACCGATGCAAGTAGCGTGAGGCGGCGCGTGCACGACGTCAGCTTCGGGACGCCACACGCGAAGCCATATCACTATCGGCGGTTCGCGGTGGGGGATGCTCGAGCGACGACAAAACGAGGTACTGTGGGGGTTGTTGTGGAGTAACTGGGAGATTGAGTCAGTCGCTAGCGGCCGTGGTGTATCGACGGCGAGAGTATTCGCAGCCTCGGCTTGCCTTCGACATCCTGCAGCGGCAGATAGATGCGGTGCGTCGCCGGATCGACTGCAACCGTGTGCGCGTGGGGAGCTCGATATTCTCGGAGCGGGACCAGTGAGGCGCGTCGCTCTTCGAACATCGCCAGCGAGCCCGACTCGCACGCCACGTAGAGTCGCTGCAACCCTGGATCGAACGCGAGCACATCGGGTTCAGCCGGGATATTCATCGAAGCGGTCGTCCGCATGGTGCGAAGATCCACGACCAGCAACTTTGAGTCTCCTTCGCACGTGACGAATGCAAGGCGGTGAGGCTCGTCGATCAGAAAGCCGTGCGGATGATCGCAAGCCATCGGATATCGCACGACGACGTGATGCGTGAAGGGATCTATCGCGACGAGGTCGTTCGTCGTCTGCACCGCGACGAGCACGCAGTGCGACACATCATCATAATGTGTGTTTCCTGCTTCACCGCCCAGCGGAATGACCCCGAGCCGTGCGTTCGTCATTCCATCGATGACGAGGTCGTTGCCACCGTGCTCGTCGGACACGAAGAGCTGGCGCTCGTCGGGTGCATATGCGATGCCATCGGGGAAGTCCGCGCCGAGCACACGCGCGAGCACAGCGAGACTGCGATCATCGAGAACAACGACTTCATGCTCGTTCGTGACCGATACGTACAGCTTGTGAAGGGCGGGAACTGCCCACACGCCGGTCGCGCCGGGAAACCCTTCGAGACTGGCGACAAGCCGGTCGCCTCGCGTGTCGAAGACGTCGAGCCGATCGCCCCGCATGTGCGAGATGTAGAGCCGGCCGGTGGTCGAGTCGAAGCTTTGATAGTCGAATCGTTTGGCCGCACCGGGAAGCGGGACGTCCGCTATGAGATCGAGACTCGAGGAGGCGGCGAGCTCCGCGTCCTTCGAGCTTCTCTTCGCGACATCCGGGGGCGATTGCCAGGAAGTCGGCGTCAATGACGACGCGGTAGCAATGCACGTTCGCAGCTGCGCGCGCGCGGTGACGGAGACGACAAGAAGCGCCGCGACGACTAACGCGTTCCGCACGACGTTCGACGCGTTGCGAGCGGGAATGATCGGATTCATCTCGGATCCCGGATTTGTGGTCACGTCCAGTACCGCCAGAGCCGCTCTGACTCCGGGTGATCTCGCACGCCGCTCTCGACCCGCTCGAGCACCAGCACCTGCTGATTCGGATCGAGCGGCTCGTCATACGCAGCGATGTCCGGTGAACCCACCAGCTGCGCTCGCACGGTCGATGTCGCACGCTCGTAACGCTGCACGATGGTCGCCGCGTTGGCCATTCCCGGCGCTCGAAAGTCGACGACGATCCCATCGTGCGATGCGGATTCGTGCGCAAATGCCCACTCGTCACTCGTGGCGCCCGTCGTCTCACGAACATCCTCAGTGAGCACGCGCCCCTCAGCACGATCCTCGATCGTAAACGGCGTCAGCGCAACCCCCGCCCCCACATCGCACACCCGCCTCACCGCCTCGGCCAGCGCAAAGCCCGCGAGGGACAGCACACTCGCCGTAACCTCGCTCATTCGCGCAATCCCGTTACGCTGGCGGCGCTCCTAGCGTCCTGAGAGATATTTGCGCCACGAATCCTGCGTTCCGCCTGCGACGATGCGCCAGATCAGGAGAAAGACTCCGAGCGACAGGAAAAAATGAATCCATCCTGGCCCGTCGTAGGCGAACGTGACGATCGCCCAGACGATCAGCATCACGGCCGAAAGTGGATACGCGATCACGTACAGGATTCGTTGCCAGGCCGGTGTGTTCATCAGATTGCATCCATGTTTGCGTACCCATAACTTTACTACAGATCGGGGGCGAAGAGACTTAATTTTTGAGCCAACAAGTCTCTCGGGTGGGTTCGATAATCTACATTCACGTCATGCCCCAGTGCGGGGAAGGCGGACAGTGTGGTGAGGA